>NZ_LIQY01000268.1 GCF_001418495.1 Streptomyces pathocidini
GGGCTGGGGCTGATCGCGGCCCTGGCGCTGGTCTTCTGGCTGCTGTGGCGGTGCGTGCGGATGGGGCTGCCGCTGCCGGTCCTTGTCTACGCGGTGGCGATGGTGGCGGTCTCGCTGGTCACCGCGGGCTACTTCGGCTCGCGGCCCCGCGTGATGATGCCGGCGTTCCCTCTCCTGCTCCCGGCGGCGGTCGCCTTGTCGAAACTCCGCCCGGCCGCGGCCACGGCGCTTCTCTCGGCCGCGGCCGTGGCCTCCGCCGCGTACGGCGCCTTCACCTTGCTGGGCCCGGGCCCTCCGTAGGAACACCGTTCCGGTGTGGGCAGGCGTTCCGCAGGGCCCACGCCCGAACGGGATCAGCGCATCGTCTCGTGGTGGACGTAGTCGACCAGGTGGGTCAGGGCGTCGGGGTCCGTCGTGGGGAGGACTCCGTGGCCGAGGTTGAAGATGTGGCCGGGGAGGCCGGCGGCCGCGGTCAGGACCTCACGGGTCTTGGACTCCACGGCGGTCCGCGGGGCGAAGAGGATCGCGGGGTCCAGGTTCCCCTGGAGCGCCTTGCCGGGCCCGACCCGCCGCACCGCCTCGTCCAGCGGCACCCGCCAGTCGACGCCGACGACATCCGCCCCGGCCTCGCCCATCAGCCCGAGCAACTCCCCGGTGCCCACGCCGAAGTGGATCCGCGGCACCCCGTACTCGGCGACCGCGTCGAACACCTTGGCCGAGGCGGGCATGACCGAGCGCCGGTAGTCGGCGGGGGCCAGCGCCCCGACCCAGGAGTCGAAGAGCTGCACGGCCGAGGCCCCGGCCTCGATCTGCACCTTCAGGAAGGCCGAGGTGATGTCCGCGAGCCGGTCCAGGAGGTCCGCCCACAGCTCCGGGTCCCCGTACATCAGGGCCTTGGTGTGCTCGTGGTTCCGCGAGGGCCCGCCCTCGACAAGGTAGCTGGCGAGCGTGAACGGCGCGCCCGCGAAGCCGATCAGCGGCGTCGCGCCCAGCTCGCCGACGAGCTGCCCGACGGCCTCCGCCACGTACGCCACGTCGTCCGGCTCCAGCGACCGCAACCGCGCCAGGTCGGCGCGGCTGCGGATCGGCCGGTCGACGACGGGCCCGACGCCGGGTTTGATGTCGAGGTCGATGCCGATGGCCTTGAGCGGTACGACGATGTCGCTGAAGTAGATCGCCGCGTCCACCTTGTGGCGCCGCACCGGCTGCAGCGTGATCTCGGTGACGAGATCCGGCCGCATGCACGAGTCGAGCATCGGGATGCCCTCGCGCACCTTCAGGTATTCCGGCAGCGAGCGCCCGGCCTGCCGCATGAACCACACCGGAGTGTGCGGCACCGGCTCGCGGCGGCAGGCCTTCAGGAACGCCGAGTCGGCGGCCGCCGATCGGGCGCCGGCCCCAGTACGGGAGGTGCCTGCGATGGTCTGCTGCTGCCCGGTCGGGCGGTCGTTGGCGCTCACGCCCAGAATCTTCGCACGCGGCCGGAAGAGGCCGGGTGTCCCTACCCCCCGGCGGCTCCGGTTCCGCCTAGTCTTCCGCCCATGGCTGCGGCTCAGGGACGACTTTCTGATGGTGCTGACGGCACGGACGGCAGGGACGAGGGGGATGGAGACGGCACTCCGCCCGCTTTCCGTCAGGCGGTCGATGCGCTGCGCGCCGCGCGGCTGCGACCGGAGATGGAGGTCGAGAAGGCCCGCCCGCCGCAGCGGCTGGCCCCCTTCTCGTACGCCCTGGAGGCGGTGGTCGTCCAGGACGGACAGGACCTGGCCGACGGCCGGCTCGTCCTGCTGCACGACCCTGCGGGCCACGACGCCTGGAAGGGCGCGTTCCGGCTGGTGACGCTCGTACGGGCCGAGCTGGAGCCGGAGATGGCGGCGGACCCGCTGCTGCCCGAGGTGTGCTGGTCCTGGCTGACCGGCGCATTCGAGGCGCGGGGCGCTGCGTACGTCGAGCCGAGCGGGACGGTGACGCTGGCGGGCTCGCACTACTTCGGCGCGCTGGCCAACCGCAGGACCGCGACGCAGATCGAGATCCGGGCGTCCTGGACGCCGCGCGAGGGCGCGGGCGGGGTGCCGGACGCTGCCACGCACCTGACCGCGTGGTGCGAACTGCTGTGCCAGATCGGCGGCCTGCCGCCGGGCACCCCCGCGGACGCGGCCGTGGTCTCGCTCCCCCAGCGCCGCGGCCCCCAGTCCCCCCGCTGAGCGACCGGCCCGGGCGGTCTGCCGGACCACTGAGCCAGAGCCGCTCAGCGGTCCGGCAGACCGTTGGGCGGGGACCCTCCGGACCAGCCAAGGTCCGGTCCTCGCCTGCGGCCGCCGCTGACACCCCGGCGGGGCCCGGCGTTCGGTCCGAGTCCACGACCCGGCCCCGCGGCCGCCGCGCTGTACCCCTGCCGAGCCGCCCCGCGATTGAGCCCGCGTGCGCCCCGGTCCGGGCTCGCGCCCGCGCATGTCCGGAGCCATGCCCCGCTCATACGCCCCTGGTCAGCGCCGTGAATATGCCGGCGGCGCGGGGAATTCACCCCAAGGTTGCGCACGCTCGGACGCGCATCCGAATTGCCCGAATTGTTACTCATCAATTCGTGATCATTTACTAAAGCCGCCGCACTTCGCTGCCGAAGGACTCTGTGACCCTCCCCCACGGGTCACCCCGACTTCCCCAAGGTCGGCCCCACGTACCGCAACTCCCCCCAGGAGGCCTGGTGTCCGTTCTCCTCGAGCAGCCCTCAAGCCTGGTCGCCTACCGCCCGAACAAGCCGACGGCCATGGTCGTCGTCGCCGACCCCCGCGTCCGCTCCACCGTCACCCGCCACCTGTGGGCGCTCGGGGTGCGCGATGTCATCGAGGCGTCATCGATCGCGGAGGCCCGTCCCCGAGTCGGCAACCCGCGCGACATCTGCGTCGCCGACGTCCACCTGCCCGACGGCTCGGGCCTGACCCTGCTGTCCGAGACCCGCGCCGCGGGCTGGCCCAACGGCCTCGCGCTCTCCGCCGCCGACGACATCGGCGCCGTACGGAACGCGCTCGCGGGCGGCGTCAAGGGCTATGTCGTCACCGGCACCCGCACCAACCTCGGCATCCCCGGCCGCCCCGGCCAGGCACCGGTGGGTGCCGCGGCCGCGAGAATGCAGCGGCGCCCACCGGGCGCCCCCGGCCACCCCGGTGGCTACAGAGAGCTGTCGGGCCGCGAGGTCGAGGTCCTGCGGCTGGTTGCGGAGGGCCAGTCCAACAAGGCCATCGGCGTCTCCATGGGGCTCTCGGCGCTCACCGTCAAGAGCCACCTCGCCCGGATCGCGCGCAAGCTCGGCACCGGGGACCGGGCCGGCATGGTCGCGGTCGCCCTCCGCACCGGGATCATCCACTGAGGTACGAACCGGTCTCATTCGGTTGACAGAAACGCGGCGCCCGTCGACGGAACGTTCCGTCGGCGGGCGCCGTCGTCGCACGGATACCCTTGACAGGTGACCGACGCCCAAGAGACCGCAGCAGACCGCACACTGCGCAGCCCCGGGGGCCCCGCGGCACCGGCAGTCGCCGACGCGGGCCCCGACCTCCAACCGGCGCCGGTCCCCTTGCTCGAGCCCCGCGAGGGCATCCCGCCGGTCACCGCGACGGACGAGGAGCTGGCCGGGGTCGTGGCGGCCTTCGCCGCCGGGACCGGGCCGGTCGCCGTGGACGCCGAGCGGGCCTCCGGCTACCGCTACGGACAGCGCGCCTATCTCGTACAGCTGCGCCGCGAGGGGGCGGGCAGCGTGCTGATCGACCCGGTCGCCTGCCCCGACCTGTCCGGGCTCGGCGAGGCGATCGGCGAGACGGAGTGGGTGCTGCACGCGGCGACCCAGGACCTGCCGTGTCTGCGTGACATAGGCATGATGCCGACGCGGCTCTTCGACACCGAGCTGGCGGGACGGCTGGCCGGGTTCGCGCGGGTGGGGCTCGGCGCCATGGTCGAGAACGTCCTCGGCTACGCCCTCGAGAAGGGGCACTCCGCCGTCGACTGGTCCACCCGGCCGCTGCCCGAGCCGTGGCTGCGGTACGCCGCGCTGGACGTGGAGTTGCTGGTCGACCTGCGGGACGCGCTGGAGGCGGAGCTGGCGCGGCAGGGAAAGCTGGACTGGGCGCACCAGGAGTTCGCGGCCATCGCGGCGGCCCCGCCGACGCCGCCGCGCAAGGACCCGTGGCGGCGCACCTCCGGAATGCACAAGGTGCGGCGGCGGCGCCAGATGGCGGTCGTGCGGGAACTGTGGACCGCGCGCGACCGGATCGCACAGCGGCGGGACGTCTCGCCCGGGAAGGTGCTGAGCGACGCGGCGATCGTCGAGGCGGCACTCGCGATGCCGACGAGCGTGCAGGCACTCGCCATGCTGCCGGGGTTCGGGCACCGGATGGGGCGCAAGCAGCTGGAGCAGTGGCAGGGGGCGGTGGATCGCGCCCGCGCGCTGCCGGAGGGCGAGCTTCCGCAGCCGGGGCAGCCGGTGATGGGGCCGCCACCGCCTCGGGCTTGGGCCGACAAGGATCCGGCCGCGGCCGCACGGCTGTCGGCCGCGCGGGCCGGGGTCACGGCGCTGGCCGAGCGGCTGAACCTGCCGCAGGAGAACCTGATCACGCCGGACACGGTGCGGCGGTTGTGCTGGGAGCCGCCGGCGGAGACGGATGTCGCGGCCGTCTCCGCCGCGCTTGCGGGCTACGGGGCGCGGGCCTGGCAGGTCGACCAGACCGCGCCGCTGCTGACGCAAGCGTTGACGGCCCGCCCCACCGACAGCCCCTGACACGCCCAGGGGCGCGGGCATGCGTTTGCGGGCACCGGCTTCCGTTCCGGTGTGGGCATGCGTTCCGCTAGGGGCGATGGGGTCCCCCCGGACGGAGTCTGGGGGGACCCCAAGCACCCAGCGTAACGCATGCCCACAGCGGGGGCGCACCACCGCCCACCTG
>NZ_LIQY01000269.1 GCF_001418495.1 Streptomyces pathocidini
CCAGCCCGGCCGCCGCCTCGGCCACCGCGAACGGCGCGTGCCCCGTACCCGTACGCCCCCGCCGCCGCCCGTGCACGACGGTCCACAGCTCCCCGGCGTCGGCGGCCACCTGCCCCGAGGACGCAGCCAACAGCGGTGCCACGGAGGCCGGTTCGGCCCCCAGCATCAGCCGGACCAGCCCTGCCGCATGGCGCACATCCGCGGCGCCCGTGCGCGAGCTGGTCAGCAGGGACAGCAGAACGACGGCGCCCCCGGCGATGGCCGCGTCGGCCGCCTCCCGGCGCCCGGCGCACACCCCCAGCGCCATCCGCCCGCTCCCGGGCGCCGGACCGGGCAGCGCGTACACGCTCAGGTGCGACTCCCCGGCCCCGGCCGGCAGGGTGTCCGCCGCGGAAACCGGCCCTCCTCCGGCCGGCAGCCGCGCGGCCAGTGTGGCCAGGGCCGCGCGGGCATCCGCCCCGGGCCGCTCCCCGGCCGCCGACAGCTCCGTACCGTCGGCGGACAGCAACACGACCCAGCCGCCCAGGTGCTGGGCCAGCTGCCGCAGCACGGCGGGCACCGGATGCGGCCGGGCAGCGGCGCCCGCCAGGGCCTGCTGGCCCTCGCTCAGCCGCCGCAGTTCCCGGTGGCGCCGCTCGGCCGAGGCCTGCCACATCGAGCGGGCCACCGCCGTGAACGTGGTCTCACGCGGCACCTCCACCAACGGCAGCCCGTACCGCTCGCAGGCCTCCACCAGCGCCCGCGGCACCGCGTCGTGCACCGGCGCGATCCCGAAACCCAGCGCCGCGGCCCCGGCCTCGACCGTGCGCGCCACATAGCGCTCCCAGTACCCACCGGGGCCCTCGGCGTGCGGACAGTGCACCCCGGCGCTGAGCAGCATCTCCCCACCCAGGAGGTACGGGACGGGGTCCTCCATCTCGCTGGTGTGCACCGCGTAAACCGGCCGCTCGCCCTCACGGGGCCCGGCAACCTGCCGCAACCCGAGGCCCGGCTCCGCAAGCAGCACTCCCAGCCCGACGGGAACGGAAGGCGGCACAAGCTCACTCACCTGGACACTCCGCACACTCACCGATCAGTAACTCACGGAAACATACACTTCCAGCCACTCTCCCCCACCCCCTAAGGTCGCCCGGAAGACACAGCACACCCCCGAGGAGCACGCCCATGGCCGTCGACTACGCAGTGATCGTCGTCTACCTCGCGGGCATGCTCGCGATGGGCTGGTGGGGCATGCGCCGCGCCAGGTCCAAGAGCGAATTCCTGGTGGCGGGGCGCAGGTTGGGCCCGCCCATGTACTCCGGCACGATGGCCGCCATCGTCCTCGGCGGCGCCTCGACCATCGGCGGCGTGGGCCTGGGCTACCAGCACGGCCTGTCCGGCGCGTGGATGGTGATCACCATCGGCCTGGGCCTGCTGGCGCTGAGCATCTTCTTCTCGGCCCGCATCGCCCGGCTGAAGGTCTACACCGTCAGCGAGATGCTGGACCTGCGCTACGGCGGCTCCTCGGGCGTCATCTCGGGCATCGTGATGTGGGCCTACACCCTCATGCTCGCGGTCACGTCCACCATCGCGTACGCCACGATCTTCGACGTGATCTTCGGCCTGGACCGGGTCGTCGCCATCATCCTGGGCGGCGCCATCGTCGTCGCCTACTCCACCCTCGGCGGCATGTGGTCGATCACCCTGACGGACATGGTCCAGTTCGTCGTGAAGACGATCGGTGTACTGCTCCTCCTGCTCCCGATCGCCGTGGTCAAGGCAGGCGGCTTCTCGGCGATGGCGGCCGAACTCCCCGACGACTACTTCTCCCCGATGAGCATCGGCGCCCAGACGGTCTTCACCTACGTCCTGATCTACTCGTTCGGCATGCTGATCGGCCAGGACATCTGGCAGCGGGTGTTCACGGCCCGCAGCGACAGGGTGGCCAAGCTGGGCGGCACGGCGGCGGGCGTCTACTGCCTGGCGTACGCGGTGGCGGGCGCGGTCATCGGCACCGCGGCGAAGGTCCTCTACCCCCAGCTCGCCAGCCCCGACGACGCGTTCGCCACGATCGTCAAGGACGCCCTCCCCATCGGCGTGAAGGGCCTGGTCCTCGCGGCCGCGCTCTCCGCGGTCATGTCGACGTCCTCCGGCGCCCTGATCGCCTGCGCGACGGTCGCCAACAACGACATCTGGTCCCGCATACGCGGCAGAGCAAAGACGCCCACCACCCACGACGAGATCAAGGGCAACCGCCTCTTCATCCTCATCATGGGCGCGGCAGTGATCGTCATCGCCATCGTCCTCAACAACGTCGTGGAAGCCCTGACGGTCGCCTACAACCTCCTGGTCGGCGGCCTCCTCGTCCCCATCCTGGGCGGCCTCCTGTGGAAGCGCGGCACGGGCACCGGCGCACTGGCCTCCGTGGGCGCAGGCGGCACGACAGTGATCGTCCTCATGGCCTGGCAGGGCATCCTCGCCAACGAGCCGATCTACTACGGCCTGCTGGCCTCCCTGGCCGCGTACATCATCGTCAGCCTGGCCACCAAGCCCACGGACGAGGCGATCCTGGCCACCTGGCGCACCCGCCTGGCCGGCGAGACT
This sequence comes from Streptomyces pathocidini, assembly GCF_001418495.1. Classification (GTDB taxonomy): domain Bacteria; phylum Actinomycetota; class Actinomycetes; order Streptomycetales; family Streptomycetaceae; genus Streptomyces; species Streptomyces pathocidini. The sequence continues at coordinate 2,584 of NZ_LIQY01000269.1, forward strand.
CCGGCAGAAGGAGAAGCCCCCACCCCGGCCACAACCTGAAGGCCCCGCGCGCGGCCCAAGTCCCGTACGAGGTCCTGCACTTGACCACCGGCGGGAGGCGGCAGGGGGCAGCAT
>NZ_LIQY01000027.1 GCF_001418495.1 Streptomyces pathocidini
CCTCCCGACGTCGCTGCGGGAGATGGTGAAGGTCCAGCTCACCGAGGAGGACGGCCGCGACAGCGTGCTCCTCGGCGTACGAGAGACCGCCTCCGCCGCCGAGCGGTAACGCCCGTGTGGGCCGGCCCGGAACCCGGGACGGCGCCACGACCGCGCCCGTACGCCCGCCCCTCACTCCCACCCACGGAGCCCCAAGGATGAAGCGCCACCTCATCTCGGCCGCCGACCTCTCCCGCGACGACGCCGTCCTGATCCTGGACACCGCGGAGGAGATGGCCCGGGTCGCCGACCGGCCCATCAAGAAGCTGCCGACCCTGCGCGGCCGCACCGTCGTCAACCTCTTCTTCGAGGACTCGACCCGCACCCGCATCTCGTTCGAGGCCGCCGCCAAGCGGCTCTCCGCCGACGTCATCAACTTCTCGGCCAAGGGCTCCTCGGTCTCCAAGGGCGAGTCCCTGAAGGACACCGCTCTGACCCTGGAGGCGATGGGCGCCGACGCGGTCGTCATCCGCCACCACGCCTCCGGCGCCCCCCACCGGCTCGCCACCTCCGGCTGGATCAACGGCTCGGTCGTCAACGCCGGCGACGGCACCCACGAGCACCCCACCCAGGCGCTGCTCGACGCCTTCACCATGCGCCGCCACCTCGCGGGCGCCCCCGACGGCGGCCCCACCCACCACCAGGGCGGCGGAGACGGCACAGGGCGCGACCTGACCGGCCGCCGCATCACGATCGTCGGCGACGTCCTGCACAGCCGCGTCGCCCGCTCCAACGTGCACCTGCTGCACACCCTGGGCGCCGAGGTCACCCTCGTCGCGCCGCCCACCCTCGTACCGATCGGCGTCGAGAGGTGGCCCTGCGAGGTCAGTTACGACCTGGACTCCGTGGTGCCCAAGTCCGACGCCGTGATGATGCTCCGCGTCCAGCGCGAGCGGATGAACGCCGCGTTCTTCCCGACCGAGCGCGAGTACGCCCGCCGCTACGGGCTCGACGGCGACCGGATGGCCCGCATGCCCGAGCACGCGATCGTCATGCACCCTGGCCCGATGAACCGCGGCATGGAGATCACCGCCGAGGTCGCCGACTCGCGGCGCTGCACCGCCGTCGAGCAGGTCGCCAACGGCGTCAGCATCCGGATGGCCGTCCTGTACCTGCTGCTGGGCGGAGCCGTGCTCGAGCCCGCGGCCGAGAGCGCTGAAACCAAGGCCGAGAACCCCAACTCCCGCACCGAAGAGAGCAAGTGATGACTTCCACGATCCTGATCCGCGGGGCGAAGGTGCTCGGCGGCGAGCCGCAGGACGTCCTCATCGAGGGCGAGACCATCGCCCGCGTCGGCACCGGCATCGAGGCCGAGGGCGCCACCGTGGTCGATGCCCGGGGCGCGATCCTGCTGCCCGGCCTGGTCGACCTCCACACCCACCTGCGCGAGCCCGGCCGCGAGGACTCCGAGACGGTCCTCACCGGCACCAAGGCCGCGGCCGTCGGCGGCTTCACCGCCGTCCACGCGATGGCCAACACCTTTCCGGTCGCCGACACCGCGGGCGTCGTCGAGCAGGTCTGGCGCCTCGGCCGCGAGTCCGGCTACTGCGATGTGCAGCCCGTCGGCGCCGTCACCGTCGGTCTGGAGGGCAAGCAGCTCGCCGAACTCGGCGCCATGCACGAGTCCGCCGCCGGCGTCCGGGTCTTCTCCGACGACGGCAAGTGCGTGGACGACGCCGTGATCATGCGCCGCGCGCTGGAGTACGTGAAGGCCTTCGACGGTGTCGTCGCCCAGCATGCCCAGGAGCCCCGGCTCACCGAGGGCGCCCAGATGAACGAGGGCGTCGTCTCCGCCGAACTCGGCCTCGGCGGCTGGCCCGCCGTCGCCGAGGAGTCGATCATCGCCCGCGACGTGCTCCTCGCCGCCCACGTCGGCTCGCGCGTGCACATCTGCCACCTCTCCACGGCCGGGTCCGTCGAGATCGTCCGCTGGGCCAAGTCCAAGGGCTGGGACGTCACCGCCGAGGTCACCCCGCACCATCTGCTCCTCACCGACGAGCTGGTGCGCTCGTACAACCCCGTCTACAAGGTGAACCCGCCGCTGCGCACCGAGGCCGACGTCCTGGCCCTGCGGGAGGCGCTCGCCGACGGCACCATCGACTGCGTCGCCACCGACCACGCCCCGCACCCGCACGAGGACAAGGACTGCGAGTGGTCCGCCGCGGCCATGGGCATGGTCGGTCTCGAGACCGCGCTGTCCGTGGTCCAGCACACGATGGTCGACACCGGCCTCCTCGACTGGGCGCAGGTCGCCGACCGGATGTCCTTCCGCCCGGCCGCCATCGGCCGCCTGGAGGGCCACGGACGGCCCGTCGCGGCCGGCGAGCCCGCCAACCTGGTGCTCGTCGATCCGGCTTACCGTGGTGTGGTGGACCCCGCGGGCTTCGCCTCCCGCAGCCGCAACACCCCGTACGAGGGCCGCGAGCTGCCGGGGCGTGTCACCCACACCTTCCTGCGGGGCCGGGCGACGGTCGTGGACGGGAAGCTGGCGTGACACCTACGGCAATCCTGGCCGCCGGACTGGCGGCCGAGCGGAAGTCCCAGGAGGTCACCGACTGGGCCGCGCGCATCGGCTGGGTCGTCGGCCTGCTGCTGTTCGTCGCGCTGCTCTACTGGCTGATGCGGGAGGGCTGGAAGTGGCGTGCCGTCCTCCAGTCCGACCTGCCCGAGCCGCACCCCGTGCCCGAGGTGCTGCCCGAGCCGCGGCTTTCGCTGTCCGGCCGCTACCACGGCTCCACCACCGCCGGCCAGTGGCTCGACCGGATCGTCGCCCACGGCCTGGGCACCCGCAGCCGCGCCGAACTGACCCTCACCGACGAGGGCCTGGCGGTCGTACGGCCCGGGGCGCGGGACTTCTTCGTGCCCGCGGCCGACCTGCGCGGCGCCCGGCTCGACAAGGGCATCGCCGGCAAGGTCCTTACCGAGGGCGGCCTGCTGGTGATCACCTGGAGCTGCGGCGAGAAGTCGATCGACTCCGGCTTCCGCGCCGACCACGCCGCCGAACACCCCGCCTGGGTCGAGGCCATCGACCACATGAACCAAACCAACACGACGGAAGGCGCCGACAGATGACGACCTCCACCCGCGGAGCCGCCAAGGCCCCCGCCATCCTCGTCCTGGAGGACGGCCGCATCTTCCGCGGCCGCGCCTACGGGGCCGTGGGGGAGACGTTCGGCGAGGCCGTCTTCTCCACCGGCATGACCGGCTACCAGGAGACCCTGACCGACCCCTCGTACCACCGCCAGGTCGTCGTCATGACCGCCCCGCACATCGGCAACACGGGCGTCAACGACGAGGACCCCGAATCCCGGCGGATCTGGGTCTCCGGCTACGTGGTCCGGGACCCCGCGCGCACGCCCTCCAACTGGCGCTCGGTGCGCACCCTCGACGAGGAGTTGACCGCCCAGGGCGTCGTCGGCATCAGCGGCATCGACACCCGGGCGCTCACCCGCCATCTGCGCGAGCGCGGCGCCATGCGCGTCGGCATCTTCTCGGGCCGGGCCATCGCCGACGAGGCCGAACTGCTCGCCAAGGTGCAGGCCCAGCCGCAGATGAAGGGCGCGAACCTGAGCGACGAGGTCGCCACCCAGGAGACCTACGTCGTCCCGGCGATCGGTACCAAGCGCTTCACCGTCGCCGCGGTCGACCTCGGCATCAAGGGCATGACCCCGCACCGGATGGCCGAGCGCGGCATCGAGGTGCACGTCCTGCCGGCCTCGGCCACGCTCGAGGACGTGTACGCGGTGAACCCCGACGGCGTGTTCTTCTCCAACGGCCCGGGCGACCCGGCCACCGCCGACCACCCGGTGTCGGTCATGCGGGGCGTCCTGGAGCGGAAGACCCCGCTGTTCGGCATCTGCTTCGGCAACCAGATCCTCGGCCGCGCGCTGGGCTTCGGCACGTACAAGCTCAAGTACGGCCACCGCGGCATCAACCAGCCCGTGCAGGACCGCACGACCGGCAAGGTCGAGGTCACCGCGCACAACCACGGCTTCGCCGTCGACGCCCCGCTCGACGCCCCGTCCGACACCCCGTACGGCCGCGCCGAGGTCTCCCACGTCTGCCTCAACGACGGCGTGGTGGAAGGCCTCCAACTGCTCGACCGGCCCGCGTTCAGCGTCCAGTACCACCCCGAAGCCGCCGCGGGCCCGCACGACGCCGCCTACCTCTTCGACCGGTTTGTTGAGCTCATGCGAGACAACAATCAACTCAGCGCCACCCTGATGGAGGGCCAGCGTGCCTAAGCGCACCGACATCCAGTCCGTCCTGGTCATCGGCTCCGGCCCGATCGTCATCGGCCAGGCCGCCGAGTTCGACTACTCCGGCACCCAGGCCTGCCGCGTCCTCAAGTCCGAGGGCCTGCGGGTGGTCCTGGTCAACTCCAACCCGGCCACGATCATGACCGACCCGGAGATCGCCGACGCCACGTACGTCGAGCCGATCACCCCGGACATCGTCGAGAAGATCATCGCGAAGGAGCGCCCCGACGCGCTCCTGCCCACCCTGGGCGGTCAGACCGCGCTCAACACCGCCATCTCGCTCCACGAGTCGGGCGTCCTGGACACCTACGGCGTCGAGCTGATCGGCGCCAACGTCGAGGCCATCCACAAGGGCGAGGACCGCGACCTGTTCAAGGCGGTCGTGGCGGCCGTCAACGCCCGCATCGGGCACGGCGAATCGGCCCGCTCGGTCATCTGCCACACCATGGACGAGGTCCTCGCGGGCGTCGACACCCTCGGCGGCTACCCCGTGGTCGTACGGCCGTCCTTCACCATGGGCGGCGCCGGCTCCGGCTTTGCGCACGACGAGCAGGAGCTGCGCCGCATCGCCGGCCAGGGCCTGGCCCTCTCACCGACCACCGAGGTGCTCCTGGAGGAGTCCATCCTCGGCTGGAAGGAGTACGAGCTGGAGCTGATGCGCGACAAGCACGACAACGTCGTGGTCGTCTGCTCCATCGAGAACTTCGACCCGATGGGCGTGCACACCGGTGACTCGATCACCGTCGCCCCGGCGATGACGCTGACCGACCGCGAGTACCAGATCCTGCGGGACATCGGCATCGCCGTGATCCGCGAGGTCGGCGTCGACACCGGCGGCTGCAACATCCAGTTCGCGGTCAACCCCGAGGACGGCCGGGTCATCGTCATCGAGATGAACCCGCGTGTCTCCCGCTCCTCCGCGCTCGCCTCCAAGGCCACCGGCTTCCCGATCGCCAAGATCGCGGCCCGTCTCGCCATCGGCTACACGCTGGACGAGATCCCCAACGACATCACCGAGAAGACCCCGGCCTCCTTCGAGCCGACCCTTGACTACGTAGTGGTCAAGGTGCCGCGGTTCGCCTTCGAGAAGTTCCCGGCCGCCGACGCCACCCTCACCACCACCATGAAGTCGGTGGGCGAGGCCATGGCCATCGGCCGCAACTTCCCCGAAGCGCTCAACAAGGCGCTGCGCTCGCTGGAGAAGAAGGGCGGCCCGTTCTCCTTCACCGGCCCGCTGGGCGACAAGGACGAGCTGCTCAACTCCGCCCGGATCCCCACCGACGGCCGGATCAACACCGTCATGGAGGCCGTCCGCGCCGGTGCGAGCCCGCGGGAGGTCTTCGAGGCGACGAAGATCGACCCGTGGTTCGTCGACCAGCTCTTCCTGATCAAGGAGATCGCCGACGAGCTCGCGGCCGCCGACGAGCTCGGCCCCGAACTCCTCGCCGAGGCCAAGCGGTACGGCTTCTCCGACGCCCAGATCGCCGCGATCCGCGACCTGCGCGAGGACGTCGTCCGCGAGGTCCGCCACGCGCTCGGCGTACGGCCGGTCTACAAGACGGTCGACACCTGCGCCGCCGAATTCGCCGCCCGCACCCCGTACTTCTACTCCTCCTACGACGAGGAGTCCGAGGTCGCGCCGCGCGAGAAGCCCGCCGTGATCATCCTCGGCTCCGGCCCCAACCGCATCGGCCAGGGCATCGAGTTCGACTACTCCTGCGTCCACGCATCCTTTGCGCTCAGCGAGGCCGGCTACGAGACCGTGATGGTCAACTGCAACCCGGAGACCGTCTCCACCGACTACGACACCTCCGACCGGCTCTACTTCGAGCCGCTCACCCTGGAGGACGTACTGGAGATCGTCCACGCCGAGTCGGAGGCGGGCCCGGTCGCGGGCGTCATCGTCCAGCTCGGCGGCCAGACCCCGCTGGGCCTGGCCCAGGCGCTCAAGGACAACGGCGTGCCGATCGTCGGCACCTCACCCGAGGCGATCAACCTCGCCGAGGAGCGCGGCGCCTTCGGCCGGGTGCTGACCGAGGCCGGGCTGCCCGCGCCGAAGTACGGCACCGCCTTCTCCTTCGACGAGGCCAAGGAGATCGCCGCCGAGATCGGCTACCCGGTCATGGTCCGCCCCTCCTACGTGCTGGGCGGCCGCGGCATGGAGATCGTCTACGACGAGCCCTCGCTCGCCGAGTACCTGACCCGCCACGCCGGCCTGATCTCCGAACACCCGGTCCTGGTCGACCGGTTCCTCGACGACGCCATCGAGATCGACGTTGACGCGCTCTACGACGGCACCGAGCTCTACCTCGGCGGCGTCATGGAGCACATCGAGGAGGCCGGCATCCACTCCGGCGACTCCGCCTGCGCGCTGCCCCCGATCACCCTCGGCGGCTTCGACATCAAGCGGCTGCGCGCCTCGACGGAGGCCATTGCCAAGGGCGTCGGCGTACGCGGCCTGATCAACATCCAGTTCGCGATGGCCGGGGACATCCTCTACGTGCTGGAGGCCAACCCGCGCGCCTCCCGCACCGTCCCCTTCACCTCCAAAGCCACCGCCGTACCGCTGGCCAAGGCCGCCGCCCGCATCTCGCTGGGCGCGAGCATCGCCGAACTCCGCGAGGAGGGCCTGCTGCCGAAGACCGGCGACGGCGGGACACTCCCGCTCGACGCGCCGATCTCCGTCAAGGAGGCCGTGATGCCCTGGACCCGCTTCCGGGACACCTCCGGACGCGGCGTGGACACCATCCTCGGGCCCGAGATGCGCTCCACCGGCGAGGTCATGGGCATCGACTCCGTCTTCGGCACCGCGTACGCCAAGTCGCAGGCCGGGGCCTACGGGGCGCTGCCGACCAAGGGGCGCGCCTTCGTCTCGGTCGCCAACCGCGACAAGCGCTCGATGATCTTCCCGGCGCGCGAACTGGTCGCCCACGGCTTCGAGTTGCTCGCCACCTCCGGCACCGCCGAGGTCCTCAAGCGCAACGGCATCAACGCCACGGTCGTGCGCAAGCAGAGCGAGGGCGAGGGGCCGCACGGCGAGAAGACCATCGTCCAGCTGATCCACGACGGCCAGGTCGACCTGATCGTCAACACCCCGTACGGCACCGGCGGCCGTCTCGACGGCTACGACATCCGTACGGCCGCGGTCTCCCGCGGGGTGCCCTGCCTGACCACGGTCCAGGCGCTGGCCGCCGCGGTCCAGGGCATCGAGGCGCTCAGCCGCGGCGACATCGGCGTCCGCTCCCTCCAGGAGCACGCCGAGCACCTGGTCGCCGCCCGCGAGGCCTGACCCCCTCCGCCGGCCCGCCCCTCCTCTATAGGGCGGGCCGGCGAAAAGGCCCCCCTTTAGGACCCCTCTCGCCCGTGGAAGGCCCCGGCTCCTTATGTACCCCCTCTTCTTCCAGCTGATCTTCCGGCGGATGGACCCCGAGCAGGCGCACCACCTGGCCTTCGCCTGGATCCACCGCCTCGCGCGCGTACCCCTGCTGCGCGGTCTCGTACGGGCCGTACTGGCGCCCCGCCACCCGGAGTTGAAGACCACGGCCCTCGGCCTGGAACACGCCGGACCCTTCGGTCTGGCCGCCGGCTTCGACAAGAACGCGGCCGCCGTCGACGGACTGGCCATGCTCGGCTTCGACCACGTCGAGATCGGCACGGTCACCGCGCAGCCGCAGTCCGGCAACCCCCGCAAGCGGCTCTTCCGGCTCGTCCCGGACCGTGCGCTGATCAACCGGATGGGGTTCAACAATGACGGCTCGGCCGCGGTCGCCGACCGGCTGGCGCGCCGCGAGCCGGTCTTCCGGCCCGTCCTCGGCGTCAACATCGGCAAGACCAAGGTCGTCCCGGAGGAGGAGGCCGTCGCCGACTACGTGACCTCGACCGAGCGCCTCGCCGCCCACGCCGACTACCTGGTCGTGAACGTGTCCTCCCCGAACACCCCGGGCCTACGCAACCTCCAGGCCGTCGACCACCTCCGCCCGCTGCTGACGGCCGTACGCGAGGCCGCCGACCGCACGGTCACCGGCCGCCGCGTCCCCCTGCTCGTCAAGATCGCGCCGGACCTGGCGGACGAGGACGTCGACGCCGTCGCGGACCTCGCCGTCGAGCTTGACCTGGACGGCATCATCGCCACCAACACCACCATCGCCCGCGACGGCCTCGGCCTCACCGCCGACCCGGACCTGACCGCCGAGACCGGCGGTCTCTCCGGAGCGCCCCTGAAGACCCGCTCCCTGGAGGTGCTGCGCCGCCTCTACGCGCGCGTGGGCGACCGGATCACCCTCGTCGGGGTCGGCGGCATCGAGACCGCCGACGATGTCTGGCAGCGCATCCTCGTCGGCGCCGGCCTCGTCCAGGGCTACAGCGCCTTCATCTACGAGGGCCCCTTCTGGTGCCGGCGGATCAACCGCGGGCTCGCCGCCCGCCTCGCCGCCAGTCCGTACGCCACCCTCGCCGACGCCGTGGGCGCCGAGACCCGAAAGGCCACCGTCCGATGACCGAACCCGAACCGTTCGGCGCCCGGCTGCGCCGCGCCATGGACACCCGCGGTCCGCTGTGCGTGGGCATCGACCCGCACGCCTCGCTGCTCACCGACTGGGGCCTGAACGACGACGTCGCGGGCCTGGAGCGATTCACCCGCACCGTCGTCGACGCGCTCGCCGACCGGGTCGCGGTCCTCAAGCCGCAGTCCGCCTTCTTCGAGCGCTTCGGCTCCCGCGGCATCGCCGTCCTGGAGCGGGCCGTCGCCGACGCCCGCGAGGCCGGTGCCCTGGTCCTCATGGACGCCAAGCGCGGCGACATCGGCTCCACCATGGGCGCGTACGCCGCCACCTACCTCCACCGGGACAGCCCGCTGTTCTCCGACGCCGTGACCGTCAGCCCGTACCTGGGCTTCGGATCGCTTCGCCCGGCGCTGGACGCGGCCGTGCTGGGCGGCTGCGGGGTCTTCGTCCTCGCGCTCACCTCCAACCCGGAGGGGGCCGAGGTGCAGCGGGCGACCGCGGCCGGGGGCCGGTCCCTGGCGCAGGTCATGCTCGACCACATGGCGGCCGAGAACGAGGGCGCCGAGCCGCTGGGCTCGGTCGGCGCCGTGGTCGGCGCGACCCTCGGCGACGCGGGGGCCGACCTCGCCATCAACGGCCCGCTGCTGGCCCCCGGCATCGGCGCCCAGGGGGCGACCCCGGCGGACCTGCCCGGCGTCTTCGGTGCGGCGGTCTCCAACGTCGTCCCCAGCGTCAGCCGCGGCGTGCTCCGGCACGGCCCGGACGCGGCGGGTCTGCGGGAGGCCGCGGCGCGCTTCGCGGACGAGGTACGGGCGGCGGTGGGCGCCGCATAGGACGGGCCGGGCGGTCGGGAGTCCGCCCCGTTGAACAATTTCGGCGAAATCAGAGGCTGATTTGACCGAATTGTCGGAGTCAACTGAGTCTGACCAGGACTTTTCGTCCGTTCTCGCTGACTCCGGCGGCCTTGGCCGCTAGTCTCCGACAAGTGGGGCGCCTCCCACGCCCCTTCAGGCAGTGGGGGAGAACGTGCAAGCGCGTTGCTCGTTGCTCCGCAGGTGTGGGGCGACTAGGTTCCTCACCGGTCCGTATCCGACAGTTCGACATCCGAGGTGACGTAGGCGTGGCTCTTCCGCCCCTTACCCCTGAACAGCGCGCAGCCGCGCTCGAAAAGGCCGCCGCGGCTCGCCGGGAGCGGGCCGAGGTCAAGAATCGACTCAAGCACTCCGGCGCATCGCTGCACGAGGTCATCAAGCAGGGCCAGGAGAACGACGTCATCGGCAAGATGAAGGTCTCCGCGCTCCTGGAGTCCCTGCCCGGCGTCGGCAAGGTGCGTGCCAAGCAGATCATGGAGCGGCTCGGCATCTCCGAGAGCCGCCGCGTGCGCGGTCTCGGCTCCAACCAGATCGCCTCCCTGGAGCGCGAGTTCGGCGGCACCGCCGCCTGACGTTCTCAGGCACTCCTGAGAACCTGGATAATCGCTGCATGGCTGCAACATCCCGGGGGGCGACCCCCGTACCCCCGGAAGTACGTCCGCGGCTGACCGTGCTCTCCGGCCCCTCAGGGGTCGGCAAGAGCACGGTCGTCGCACATCTGCGCAAGGAATATCCCGAGGTCTGGCTCTCGGTCTCGGCCACCACCCGTAGGCCGCGGCCCGGCGAGCGCCACGGCGTCCAGTACTTCTTCGTCGACGACGAGGAGTTCGACAAGCTCATCGCCAACGGCGAGCTGCTGGAATGGGCCGAGTTCGCGGGCAACCGCTACGGCACCCCGCGCCGGGCCGTGCTGGACCACCTGGAGGCGGGTGAGCCCGTGCTGCTGGAGATCGACCTCCAGGGCGCCCGGCTGGTCCGCAAGTCCATGCCGGAGGCGCAGCTGGTCTTCCTCGCCCCGCCGAGCTGGGACGAGCTGGTCCGCCGCCTCACCGGCCGCGGCACCGAGCCGCCGGAGGTCATCCGGCGCCGGCTGGAGGTCGCGAAGACCGAGCTGGCGGCGGAGTCCGAGTTCGACGGGACGCTGGTCAACACCTCGGTCGAGGATGTGGCCCGCGAACTGCTAGCCTTGCTGTGATATTCGGGACCCGGACATAAGCGGCCTGGGCCGCGAGTCCCCGAAACCCCCGAATTCGTGACGATCTTCATCCCCCTTTCGGAAGGTAGAGCGTGTCCTCTTCCATCACCGCGCCCGAGGGCATCATCAACCCGCCGATCGACGAGCTGCTCGAGGCCACCGACTCGAAGTACAGCCTCGTGATCTACGCGGCCAAGCGCGCGCGTCAGATCAACGCGTACTACTCCCAGCTCGGCGAGGGCCTGCTGGAGTACGTCGGCCCGCTCGTGGACACCCACGTGCACGAGAAGCCGCTGTCGATCGCCCTGCGCGAGATCAACGCCGGTCTGCTGACCTCCGAGGCCGTCGAGGGCCCGGCTCAGTAACGCCACCGCGTTTTCGCGATTAATAGCACTAACCTCGGTTTTTCCACAGGCCCGGCGGCACGTCCGCCGGGCCGTGGTGTGTCATAGACCCATGAGCGAGCGACGGGTGAACGAGACGGCCCCCGACCAGCCGAAGGTCGTCCTGGGGGTGGGTGGCGGAATCGCCGCGTACAAGGCGTGCGAGCTGCTGCGCCGACTGTCCGAGTCGGGACATGACGTGCGGGTCGTGCCGACGGCCTCGGCGCTGCACTTCGTCGGCGAGGCGACCTGGTCGGCGCTCTCCGGCCATCCCGCCTCCCACGAGGTCTGGGAGACCGTCCATGAAGTGCCGCACGTCCGGATCGGCCAGGCCGCCGACCTCGTCGTGGTCGCCCCCGCCACCGCCGACCTGCTCGCCAAGGCCGCCCACGGACTGGCCGACGACCTCCTCACCAACACCCTCCTCACCGCCCGCTGCCCGGTGGTCTTCGCGCCCGCCATGCACACCGAGATGTGGGAGCACCCGGCCACCCAGGAGAACGTCGCCACGCTGCGCCGCCGCGGCGCCGTCGTCATCGAGCCGGCCGTCGGCCGGCTGACCGGGGTGGACACCGGCAAGGGGCGGCTGCCGGAGCCCGGCGAGATCTTCGACGTCTGCCACCGGGTGCTGGCCCGCGCGGCGGCGGCCGGCAGACGGGACGACCTGTCGGGCCTGCACGTGGTCGTCAGCGCGGGCGGCACCCGCGAGCCGCTCGACCCCGTGCGCTTCCTCGGCAACCGCTCCTCCGGCAAGCAGGGCTACGCCCTTGCCCGTACGGCCGTGGCGCGCGGCGCCCGTGTGACGCTGGTCGCCGCCAACACGGCCGTACGGGCAAGGGCGTAGCCCTGCTTGCCGGAGGAGCGGTTGCCGAGGAAGCGCACGGGGTCGAGCGGCTCG
>NZ_LIQY01000270.1 GCF_001418495.1 Streptomyces pathocidini
AACGGCGCCGGCAAGTCCACCCTCGTACGCCAGCTCACCGGCCTGATGCGCCCCGACGAGGGCAGCGTCGCGGTCCTCGGCCACGATCTCGTACGCCATCCGGAGCGCGCCGCGCGCCTCATCGCGTACCTCGGCCAGGAGTCCAGCGCGCTGGACGAGTTGACCGTCGGGCTGGCCGCCGAGACCACCGGCCGGCTGCGCGGCCTCGACGCCCGCACCGCGCGGGCCGAGCGCGACGCCGTGCTCGACGAGCTGGGCCTCACGCCGCTGGCCGCCCGCCCCCTGAAGAAGCTCTCCGGCGGCCAGCGCAGGCTCGCCTGCTTCGCGGCGGCGCTGGTCGGCGAGCGCCCGCTGCTCGTCCTGGACGAGCCGACCACCGGCATGGACCCGGTCGCCCGGCGCGCCGTGTGGGCCGCCGTGGACCGGCGCCGGGCCGAGCGCGGCGCGACCGTGGTCCTGGTCACCCACAACGTCATCGAGGCCGAGACCGTCCTGGACCGCGTCGCCGTTCTGGAGCGCGGCCGGGTCATCGCCTGCGACACCCCGGGCGGGCTGAAGGCCCTCGTCGCGGACGAGGTGCGGCTGGAGCTGGTGTGGCGGGACCGCGCCCCGCTCGACGTCCCCGAGGTCGCCGCGCTGCGCGCCTGCGCGCGCGAGGCCGGGCGCCGCTGGGTGCTGCGGCTCGCCCCGGACGAGGCGCGCGCGGCGGTCGCCGCCGTCACCGGCGGCTCGGCCTTCGCCGCCCTCGACGACTTCACGCTGGCCACCCCGAGCCTGGAGGACGTGTACCTCGCGGTGGGCGGCCGGGCGGGAGGGCTGGTGAAGGGTGACTGAGACAGGCAGGGCGCGTGCGGCGGGCAGGGCGCGCCGCACGCCCGTGTCGGAGCATCCGCCCGTGTCGGACTGTCCTCCCGCATCCGGCCGTCCGGCAGTGGCGCATCCGCCCGTACCGAACAGGAGCAGCGCAACGTGAGTGTCGTGCCCGCGGAGGCGGTGTCCGGACGGCTCCCGGAGCCGGAGGCGATGAGGGCGGACGGTACGGCGGCGGGCCCGCGCCCCGGCACGGGAGCCGCCCCGCTCGCCCCCCGCGCCCGCCTGCTGCCCGCGCTCGGCGCCGTCTACCGCGCGCAGCTGTCGCGGGCCCGGGTGGCGCGGATCCCGCTGCTGTTCGTGGCCACCTTCCAGAGCATCGGGATCATGGTGCTGATGCGCGGCGTCGTGGACGGCGGGGCCGAGGCGCGGGCCGTGGTCGCCGGGTCGAGCGTGCTCGTGGTGGCCTTCGTGGCGCTCAACCTCCTCGCCCAGTACTTCGGCCAGCTGCGCGCCAGCGGCGGGCTCGACCACTACGCGACCCTGCCCGTGCCGCCCGCCGC
>NZ_LIQY01000271.1 GCF_001418495.1 Streptomyces pathocidini
CCCCCGGAGCCTCCGGCTCCGGAACTCCTCACCGGTCGGCTGGCCGCCCGCCCCACACCCCCCGGGGCTCGCGGAGCGCCGATCGCAAGGACCGCCCCGGAACTCTCCCCCCTGTTCCGGGGCGGTCGGCGTTTCACCGCCTGAGGTCGCTGGTGCGGCTGAAGTCACCGGTCCCGCTCAAGCCGCCGGTTCCGCCGAAGTCGCCGCCGAAGTCACCGGTCCCGCTGAGATCACTGGTCCCGCCCGCGCTCTGCGTCCTGCTCTTCGCGCTGCTCACCTGGCAGGTGGCGGCCGGGGGCCCGCTGTCGGCGCTCGATGTGCGGATCGGGCACGCCCTGCGCCCGTACGCCCCCTCCCCCGCCGCCGAACTCGGCGCGGATCTGGGGAACTTGGAGGTCGCGCTGCCCGTGCTGGCGGTGGCCGCCAGCTGGACGGCGTGGCGGGGCGCCCGCGCGCGGGCACGGCGCTGGTGGCTGCCGCCGCTCACCGCCGCGCTCGCGATGGCGACGGTTCCCGCGCTCGTGGGGCCGCTGAAGGTCTGGCTCGGCCGGCCGGGGCCGTTCGGCCCCGCCGAGGGGTACGGCTGGTTCCCGTCGGGGCACGCGGCCACGGCCGTGGTCGCCTACGGCGCCGCGGCGCTGCTGCTCGCACCCACCCCGCGCCGGACCATGCCCCATCCGCCTCTGGAGCCGAAGGGCGACGGCACGTTGCGCGTGCCGGCCGACGCGGTCGACGACCCATCGGCCCCCACCTCGCGCCGGACCCTCGCCCGGCGTCTGGTCGCGGCCGCCGCCGTGCTGGTCAATCTCGGCGTGGGGGCGGGGCTGGTGCTCCGGGGGTACCACTGGCCCCTTGACGTGGTGGGGAGTTGGGCGCTGTTCGGGGGGCTGCTGTGGGTGGCCGGGCCCGTCATCTCCCGTCGCGGGCCAGGGCCGCGGCCGCCTCGTGCATCGCCAGCTCCAGACTCGCCGGATCGGTGAGGCCGCCACTACCGTCCGGCAGGACCAGCCAGCGGACCCCGCCGGTGCTGCGCCCCGGGTAGGGGACGACGATCCAGGTGCCGCGGCCGGCACCGCGTACGCCCGTGGCGAGCCAGCGGGAGGCGGTGCCGGGCGGGACGAAGAAGCCCATCCGGGCGTCGCCGAAGTCGGCGAGGACCGGGCCGGGGCGGCCGCGGCCCCGGCTGAGGACGTCGAGCGTGGGATAGCCGAGCTCGCCCGGCAGGATCAGTACGTCCCACGCCACTCCGGCGGGCAGGAGCGCGACCCCGAGGGGGTTGCGCTCCCACTCGCCGCGGCAGGCCTCGGGGTCCGGTGCCACCGAAACCAGCCACTCGACCGCGGTCTGCTGAGCCCCCGCGCCGCCGCCGCTCATGACAGCCTCCGTCCGTACGCGCCTGTTTGTTGCGTGTCACAGGAGGAGAGGGGGCCGGCGGGGGATCATTACGCGGGTTTCGGCGGCGGGTTGGAACCTTTCGTGTCGCCGGGGTTGCGCCTGCGGCGGGCCGAGTCCCCTGACCCGCCGCGGTCGTGGCGCCCGGCCGGCTCCCCCACGGCCGATGCCCCCGCGGTCGACGCGGGTCTACGAGTCGAAGCCGAGGCCTATTCGGTCCAGGGTGCGTAGCCAGAGGTTGCGGCGGCCGTCTGTCGCGTCCGCGCGGGTCAGAGACCACTGGGTGAGGCCGATGCCCGCCCAGCGGACGGGTTCGGGCGGGAACGGGAGGGGTTTCGTGCGCACCATCTCGGGCGCCGTGCGCTCGGTCGGCTCGCCGTCCAGCAGGTCGAGCATCACGTCCGCGCCGAAGCGGCTGGCGCCCACACCGAGGCCGGTGTAGCCGACCGCGTAGGCGGTCCGGCCGCGGTGGGCGGTGCCGAAGAAGGGCGAGAAGCGGGCGCAGGTGTCGATGGCGCCGCCCCAGGTGTGGGTGAAGCGCACACCTTCCAGCTGCGGGAAGCAGTGGAAGAAGTGGGTGGCGAGCTTGAGGTAGGTCTCGGGGCGCTGGTTGTGGTCCTCGGCGACGCGGCCGCCGTAGTGGTAGACGGCGTCGTAGCCGCCCCACAGGATGCGGTGGTCGGCGGTGAGACGGAAGTAGTGGAAGTGGTTGGCGCTGTCGCTGAGGCCCTGGCGGTTCCGCCAGCCGACGGCGGCCAGTTGCCGGGCGCTGAGCGGCTCGGTCATCAGGACGTAGTCGTAGACCGGCACGATGTACGGGCGGACCCGCCGCACGAGGGAGGGGAAGGCGTTGGTGCCGAGCGCGACCTGCCGGGCGCGCACGCGGCCGTACGGGGTGCGGACCTCCGTTCCGGCGCCGTGCGGGGCGAGCCGCTCGGCGCGGGTGTGCTCGTGGATGCGTACGCCGAGGTCGAGGCAGGCGTGCTTGAGGCCCCAGGCGAGGCGGGCGGGGTTGAGCATGGCCACGCCGGTGCGGTCCCAGGCTCCGGCCAGGAAGGTGGGCGAGTCGATCTCGGCGCGGACCTGGTCGCGGTCGAGGAAGACCGTGTCACCGCCCAACTCGGCCGACTGGTCGGCCGCTTCACGGAGTTCGGGGATCTGGTGGGGCGCGGTGGCGAGGTCGATCTCGCCGGTGCGCTCGAAGGCGCAGTCGATGGCGTAACGGTCGACCGCGGTCTCGATGGCGTCGAGGTTGGCGCGGCCGAGCCGTTCCAGGGTGGGGAGTTCGCCGGGCC
>NZ_LIQY01000272.1 GCF_001418495.1 Streptomyces pathocidini
TTGTGGGCGGCGCCGCCCACCACCGGGCTACCCGCTGCAGGACGGCCTGCCGCCGGGTTTTCGGCCGACGCGCCGCCCGGCGCCGGGGCTTTGGCCCTCACTGGGGTGCTCCCCGCCAGGGTGCCAGCCGATGGGGTGCGCGCCGCTGGGGTGCTCGTCGCGAGGTCGCCTGCTGCTGCGCCGCCTGCCACCGGGGCGTCGGTCGGTGGGGTGCTCTCTGCGAGACGGCCTGCTGCTGGGGCATCGGCCGGGTTGTCCGCGGCTGACGGAACGCCCGACGTCGGGCCCTTGCTGTCGGCAGGCGGGGCTTCCGCGTTCTCCGCTGGCCCCGTGCGCGGGGTCGATGAGGGGGTCACTTCGTCGACCGCCCCCGCCGGAACGCCAGCCAGCCCGCCGCGAGGAGGGCTGCCGCTGCCGCGGCGGTGGTCAGTACCGTCACGCCGGTCGCGGCCAGGCTTCCGTCCCCGGAGCTGCCGGTGCCGCTGGAGCCGTCGCTTCCGCCCGAGGCGCCGCCCGCGCCGCCGGGGCCGGAGCCCGGTCCCCCGGTCGACCCGCCGGAGTCGGAGCCGGCCGTACCGCCACCCGTATCGCCATCGGAGGCCACCGGCGGCTGGCCGGTGAAGCTGACCGGGACCTTCACGTCCTGGGAGCGGTCGGCGGACAGCGTGTGGTCCGCGCGGGTCGCGACCACGCACTTCACCTTGAAGCAGTCGGTGAACTCGTCCTTCGCGTCCACCGTCAGCTCCACCTCGAAGGACCCGCCCGCGCCGTACGGGATCGCCAACTCCTCGCCGTAGTCCGGCGGGTTGGAGGAGATCCACGCCGAGGTGTGGGCGCCGCCGGTCATGTCGACGCCACCGATGCAGGGGGTGGGGAGTTCGCCGGGCCCGTTGTCGACGCACAGGGCGACGTAGATGCCCTTCTTCTCGTCGTAGCCGGAGCCGGTGACCGTCAGCTTCTGGTCCTCGACCGCGAGGCCGTTGACCGGGGTGACGGTCAGCTTCTGGCCGTCGGGGCCGGTGACGGTCCTGGTGCCGGAGGGCTCCGAGCCCGAATCGGAACCGCCCGAGCCGCCCGGTCCGCCAGGATCCTCCGCTGTGACGGTCAGCGTGACCGGGCTCGTACGCGTCGTCCCGGCGTCGTTCCGGAACTCCGCCCGGTACTGGTAACCGTCCTGCTCCGCCCGGGCGTCGAAGGCGTACGTGGTTCCGGTCGCGCCGCCGACGGTCTGCCAGGTCTGGCCCCCGTCCGGACTCACCTGCCACCGCACGGTCGGCTCGGGGGCGCCCTCGGCCAGCGCGGTCAGCGTCACGCGGTCGCCGGGGCGGACCGAGAGGTCCGACGGCGCCCGGGTGACCTTCGGCGACATCCGGCGGACCAGCCGGACGACCTTGCCCTCGGCCGGGGAGGCCACGAACACCGTCGCGCCGCCGGGCGCGACGGCGACGCTCGCCGAGCCGCTCTGCGCACGGTTGCCCGGCAGCGGCACCGGGTCCGTCGCCTCCTCGAAGGTGGCGGTGTCGTGGACGGTCAGGGCGCCGTCGTTGTCGCTGCCCGGGATCGACAGGTCGCCGGTGTCCTGCCAGACGACGAAGGCCCGCCCGCCGGACGCCGGGTCGAACGCCGCGTCCTTGGCCAGGTCCGCGCCCCCGGTGATGGTCTTCTTCGGCTTCCCGTCCGTGCCGAACACGGTGACCGCGTTCCCCCGGCCGACCCACACGTCCCCGCTCGCCGGATCGACCTCGACGAACCCGGGAAGGCCGTCGGACGCCGGCAGTTCGGCGGATGCGGCCACGTGGAAGGCCCCGGCGGACGCGCCGTCGATCTGGTGCAGCCGCCCGGCCGTGAAGTCCGCCCACCACACCGTCCCGCGCCGCGGATCGGCCGCGAACTGCCCCGCGCCTTCGAGGGTGATCTCGCGCCGGACGGCCCCGGTCGCGGTCTCGACCTCGGACAGCCGGGCGCCCTGCGCCACCAGGAGCGTGGAGCCGGAGAACCCCGGGCCCACATCGGTGACGGTGGAACCGGCCAGCCAGACGCCCCGCGTGGCCTGGTCGCCGTCCTTGGCGGTGCCGATGCCGCGCAGCGGGTAGTGGTACGCGACGCCGTCACCGGGCAGCGGGGCCGCGATGCGCGCCGCGGCCGAGGGGCGCAACGTGCCGGTGGAGCCCGGGGCCTGGGCGATGTGGCTCCTGACCTTCCCGTCGCCCGGGTCCAGTACGTACAGCCCGCGCTCGTCGGTGTCGGCGGTGTCGGCGAGGTTGTCGGAACCGACGTAGAGCTTTTCGGAGTCGGGGTGGACCAGCAGGTCCAGCGGTTTGCCCGCGCTGGTGAACTCGCCCGCTGGGCGGTACGTCACCGTGCCCGCCGGTACGTCGACACCGTCGCCGCCCGGGTCCTGCGGGTCCTGGCCTTCGAAGGCCACGGGGATGCGCACGTCCTGGGAGCGGTCGCCGCTCGCCCGGTGGTCGACGCGGGTGACGACCGCGCAGGTCACCTTCGCGCAGTCCAGCCCGTCGCCCTGGGCAGTCACCTCGATCTCGATGTCGAACGTGCCGCCGGGCCCGTACGCGGTGGCCAACTCACCTTCGTACGGGTCGCCTTCGGGCACGATCCACCGCGAGGAGTGCGAACCGCCGGTCATGTCGGCGCCCCCGAGGCAGGGGGAGGGGACGCGGTTGTCGCCGTTGTCCTTGCAGAAGGCGACGTAGATGCCCTTGGCCGTGTCGTAGCCCTCGCCGGTGACGCGGAGCTTCTGGCCCGCGGGGTCGAGGCCGGCGGAGTGGGAGACGGTCAGCTTCTGGCCGTTCTTGCCGGTGGCGGTCCTGGGCGAGTCGGCCGCTTTCGCCGCGGCCGTCTTCGCCGAGCCCGCTTTCGCCGAGCCCGTCTTCGCCGAGTCCGCTTTAGTCGAGCCTGCCTTCGTCGGGCCGGCCGTCGCCTGCTCGTCCGCCCTCGCCGAGGCGGCGCCGAGACCGGCCGGGGCCAGCAGGAGGGCGGAGGCGAGTACGGAGGTGAGGGCGGCCGCGCAGACCGCGGCGATCCGGTGGCGCGTGGCGGGAACTCCGGGACGTGCGGCGGGCGTTGGAGTGGGTGTCATGGTTCCTCGTGGGTGAGGTGGTCCGAGGTGGTGGGACGGCGGATCGGGCGGCGGCCAGATCGGGGCGCTGGCCGGATCGGGGCGGCGCCGGGGGCGCGCGGCGGCCGGGGCGCGGGCCCGGCCGTGAGACCGGGCCCGCGCCTGTGGGCTTACTGGAAGGTGACCTGCGCGATTACTGGAAGGTGATGGGGATGTGCACGTCGTACTTGCGGTCGTTGGTGTCCATGTGGTCGGCGCGGGTGACGATCGCGCACTCGACGGTCTCGCCGCAGACGTTGCCGCCGCCAAGATCGGCCTTGACGAAGATCTGGGCGGTGAAGGTGCCGCCCGTGCCATAGGCGGAGCTGTTGGGCAGGGTGCCGCCACCGGCGTTCGACACCCAGAAGGAGGCACCGGTGGTGCCGGACTCGTCCTGGCCGCCCAGGCAGGGGGTGGGCTTGTTGACGCCCGGAGCGCCGTCCACGACGCACACGCCGACGTAGACGCCCTGCGCGGTGTTGTAGCCGGAGCCGGTGACCGTGACGTTCTGGCCGGTGGCGGTGGCCGTGTCGGGGCCGGTGAGGGACAGGTTGTAGGTGGAGCCGCCGTCGGTGACCGTACGGGTCGCGGTGGCGGCGGAGGCGGAGGTGGCGAGCCCGAGGGTCAGCGCGGCCGCGGCGGCGGTGGCTATGCCGGCCGTGGCGAGGGCGTGGACGTGTCTGCCGGACGTGGTGCGGGGGAAGAGGGCAGGAGTCATCGAGGTGAGTACCTTTCGGGTGTGGGAATCGGGCGGTGATGC
Organism: Streptomyces pathocidini; assembly: GCF_001418495.1. GTDB lineage: Bacteria > Actinomycetota > Actinomycetes > Streptomycetales > Streptomycetaceae > Streptomyces > Streptomyces pathocidini. The sequence continues at coordinate 3,876 of NZ_LIQY01000272.1, forward strand.
CCGTACATAGCCCTTGCGTGGCAAGGGAGTTCAGGGCTCGGTTCAGGATCCGGGGGCCTGGACCGAGAACGTGGCGCGGGCGCTCCGCCCGCCTTTGGCCACGGTCAGATCGACGGTGTGCGCGCCGGGCGCGGCTGTGTCGTAGACCGGGAACCGCCGCGTGATCCGGCCTTCGCGGTCGGCCACCGCCTCGTAGCGGGTGTCGTCGTCGATCGCGACCAGCACGATCTCGCCCG
>NZ_LIQY01000273.1 GCF_001418495.1 Streptomyces pathocidini
GTTGGGCGCTGCGCGCAGCGTGGGCTCCGACCGGCGCAGGCCGTTGGGCGAAGACACAATGACGGGCCCGGCCATGGTGCGGTCGAGCCCGTCATCTGTTTACCGGCAGCTATTCAGGCACCCTCAACGTGTTCGTTGCCGTGATCAACGGCGCCGTGCCGGAGATGCCGGTGATTCTGGCATTGTCCGTGTGGCAGACGTGTGATCGTTGGGGCGGTTGGCCCGGGTGGCTTGGGCTGGGGCGTACAGCGGGAGATCTGCGGTGCGGCGCAGGCGCCAGACGAGAACGTCGCTGACGGAATCGGCGGTGTCCTTTCTCGGCCGGCGGCGGCCTCGGCGAGCAGGACGCGGGGATTGTGGCCGGCGCGTTCGGTGTCGGCGAGGGTGGCGGCCAGGGCGTCCCAGCCGGGCTCGGCCAGGACGGTCTCGGCGAGGTCGGGGAGCGCGGCGTGCACGGTGGTGGCGTGGTGACGGCGCAGGGACGGGCGATGCGGCGGCCCCGTTCGCGCAGGACGGTAAGGGGTTCGCCGGCTGCCTGCCGGTAGGCGGCCCGCAAGTGCTCGGCGGTCCGGCGGGCGGCCTCGGCCTGCTGGGAGTGCTGTCGTTGGGCGTGCCAGTGGGCGGTGGCGACGGCGAGGAAGACCAGCATGTCCAGAACCATCGCGGTGCCGGCCCCGTCCTCACCGCGGCCGAAGGCGGGACGCCGTGCATCAGGTCTCGCGCCGCCCGGCGCAGACCTGCGCGTAGCGGAACTCGGCTCGGGTGTGGGAGCGGGAGGCCCGTTCGAACTCCCAGGCCGCCTGCCGCAACTCATCGCGGGTGTGGAGGGAGGAGGTCTTGGCGAGCGCGTCGAGGACTTCGCCGGTGGCGGCGATTTGAGCGGCAGCCGCGCCGTCATCGCCGCCCTGGTCGAGGACGAGCAGCGCTGCCCAGGCCGCGTGGGTAGCGGTGCGTCGGGCTGAGGCAGGTGCCGAGGACATTGTGGGGTGTTCCGGCCGCTCGCTGTCGGTGGTGTCCGGTGAGACGGTTTCGGGGGTGAAGCGTTCCTGGATGCGGGGCAGGGACAGGTCGGGGGTGAGCGGCTTGAAGGGGGCGGAATGACCAAGTCCCCGAAATCCCGCCAGCCCAATGGCGCCTCCACCATCTTCCTCGGCAAGGACGGCCGCTGGCACGGCTACGTCAGTGTCGGCGTCAAGGACGACGGCAGCCCGGACCGCCGCCACGTCAGCCGCAAGACCCGCCCCGAGACCACCAAGGCCGTGCGCGACCTGGAGAAGCAGCGCGACTCCACGGGCGTCCGTAAGGCTGGCCAGACCTGGACGGTCGAGACCTGGCTGACCCACTGGGTGGAGAACATCGCCGCGCCAACGTCGGTGAGAACACCATCGACGGCTACCGCGTGGCGGTCTGCCACCACCTCATACCCGGCCTGGGCGCCCACCGCCTGGAGAAGCTGGAGCCTGAGCACCTGGAGCGCTTCTACCAGAAGATGCAGGCGAACGGCAGCGCCGCCGGCACCGCCCACCAGGTGCACCGCACGGCCAACACGGCACTCAACGAGGCCGTGCGTCGCCGCCACCTCACCACCAACCCGGCCTCCATCGCCAAGGCCCCCAAGGTCGAAGAGGAGGAGGTCGAGCCGTACACCCTTGAGGAGATCCAGCGCCTCCTCCTCGAAGCGGGCAAGCACCGCAACCACGCTCGCTGGGTCATCGCGCTCGCGCTCGGTCTGCGCCAGGGCGAAGTCCTCGGTCTGAAGTGGGACGACGTGCACTTCGGGGAAGGCGTGCTCGTCGTGCGCCGGGGTCGCCTGCGGCCCCGCTACAAGCACGGCTGTGGCAACAAGTGCGGCCGCAAGCCCGGTTACTGCCCCCAGAAGATCAACACCCGACGCGAGACGAAGGACACCAAGACCCGCGCCGGCAAGCGTTCGATCGGCGTCCCCGAGCAGCTGCTGACCCTGCTGCGACGGCACAAGGAGGAGCAGGACCGCGAGCGGACCCTCGCCCGTGACCTGTGGGTGGAGAAGGGGCACGTGTTCACCTCGCCGACCGGCGAGCCGCTCAACCCCAACACCGACCACCACAGGTGGAAGGACCTGCTGAAGGCCGCCGGAGTCCGCGAGGGCCGACTCCACGACGCCCGCCACACTGCCGCGACCGTGCTGCTGATCCTCGGTGTCCCTGAGGCGGTCGTCGACCGCATCATGGGCTGGGAGCCCGGTAAGTCCGCCCGGATGCGCCGCCGGTACCAGCACCTCACCGGCCAAGTGCTCCAACAGACGGCAGCGAAGGTTGGCGGCCTGCTGTGGGGACCGCAGCCCTCTGTGCCCGCATCGGCACCTGGGGGTTCCGTGCCCGGCCCGAGCCAGGATCCCGTCCCGGCGGGCCCGACGGTGTACGTCGCCCGACTCGGCGAACGCCTCATCCCGTTCCTGCACTGCGAGCACGCGGAGGCGGTGGCCGTGCAGTGGGGCGCTGACCATACCAATCACGCGGCAGAGGTGGAGGAATGGGATCAGGAGAAGTGGGAGGACAAGGGCCCCGGCGGCGCGCGGGCCATTCGCGACAAGATGCCTGACCACCGGATCGTCCACCACGCCCACGCGGTGTTCATCCCCGGTGGCGAGCGGCTCAACATCGGCCGCGAACCCCAATGGTCCGTAACGGCATGGGAGTTCGAGGCCGACCTCTACACGGACCTCCCGGTCCGCTGGCACACCACCCGCCGACCCGGGCAGGAGGTCGAGGCCCAGGTGCGAGGCACGGACGAGGGCGCCGTCGCTGCGGCCTACGTCGAGGCTTGTGCACAGGCTGTGGATCGCGCGAAGGACCCGGGCAAGTACGGCGATACACAGGGCTGAAGTCCTCCAGCCTTGAGGGAGACGACAGAGCGGGGCCTCGACCGATCCGGCCGAGGCCCCGCAATGCGTGATCCGACAGCGTGTACCAGACGGTGTTCCGCGGATCGCTGAGGCTGATGTCCTAGCCGGGAATGCCAAGGTCCTTGAGGTACGTGAGGCGACCGTTGATCGCCGCTGAGAAGTGGCGCCAGTCGAGGCTTTCCACCAGTTCGATGGGCTTGGGGTTCTCGGCCGAGGACGTGACGTAGCACGCGGCGTCGTAGAGCTGTTCGGCCATGAGGCGCTCGCAGAAGATCCCGAACCGATCCTGGTATGAGGTGCCGTGCCAGATCTCGTCGAAGAGCAGGGCGCCCTTCGCGGTCTTGACCGGCCTGCGGGAGCCTTCGCCGTCCTGCATTATGAAGAAGTAGCCGAGCCAGGGCTTCTCCTTCGGGTACAGCTCGGCGAGGGCTGCGCGGCGGAGGTCCACCGCGCTGCCGAGTGCTTCCTCTACCCGGTTGTTGTAGTTGTTGCCGAACGACGGCCCTCCGAGCGCCTTCATCTCGAAGGCCGCGACGAGTACGCCCTGGTGAACGACTACGAGGTCCCACTGTTTCTGCGGCCGGTAGTAGCCGGGCAGCTCCAGGCCCTGGGACTTGCTGACGCGGATGCTCTCGGGCGGGAAGCCTGCATCGAGGAAGAACTTCGCCAAGAGGGTCGCGATCACATCGAAGTGCTTGCCACCGCGTACCGATCCGGCTGTGCCGGCGCCAACCGCGGCTTTGATCGCGGACTGCTCGTTCTGGAGCTGTTTCGCACCCCAGTAGGCCGCAATGGCGTCTTCGAAGTCTTGGTGGGTGACCGTCAAGATCCGTCCCTCCCTAGTCAGGCAGCTCGGCGAGTCCGTAGACGCGAAGCGCGGCCTCGGTGGCGGCCTTCACGTCGCGCTTGTCGAAAGCCTCTGCAAGGGCAACCCGGTCGCTCTCGCTGATTGCTGCGGGGTCGGGCACGCGGATCTTGCGGAGGTACTGCGCCTGAAACCGGAGGGTCCCCCCTCGCATCTTGACCGCGTACGCCTCCACGAACGCTTCCGCGACCTTGGACAGCAGCAGACCACCGAGTACACGCATGTCCCAGACGTCCGAGACGATGAAGTACAGGTTGTGGTGAGGGTACAGGCCGCCTTCATCGAGGACCGGATGGATCGTCAGCTTCATGTCCGGAAACAGCAGCTTGGGACGCCTGGTCAGGCGGTGGTCGACTTTGTCGATCGTCTTGTACCAGCGTTGAGGCTGCTTGACCGCGATGTAACGCTTACGCAGGGCGGCACCGTGCTCTTCGAAGTATTTGAAGAGCCGGGGGTGTGCGGTGAGGTCTACGAGGTCGCCTTCGGCAGTCCACGGGTTGACCAAGTAAGTGCCATGCCAGTTCAGATTGCCGCTGGTGGTGTCACGGACCATGGCCATCGGCAACAGCCGGTCACGTTCGACGAGGGTGTCGTCGTCCGTGAGGAAGACCTTGTCGGCGCCGGTGGCGATGCCGATGCCGACGCGGGTTCCGGTCTTGTCGTCCTCCAGCAGTCGGAAACGCTCGGTCAGCTCCTCCAGGGTCGCCAGCCTGGCTGGTGACGCGGCCGGCCACGAGTCCTCGTCCGGGAACCAGTGCGGCATACGCGCGGCCTGGAAGGCCGGGGTAGTGATCGACTCCGACGTGCCCTTCGTGTACCAGTCGGCGAAGTCGTGGGCCTGGGTGCTTCCGAACGCGCGGGTGGTGTCCGCTGCCACCGCCTCACCTTGGGAACGGTTCGAGATGATCGTGATCGCCGGATAGGCCGAAACTTGATCATCGAAGGCGTCCACGTCGTGCATGACGAGCGCCAGATCCATGCTGAAACGACGCTTGACCAGCTGTCGGAGCCGACGTCCGTACTGGTTCCGCATCCAGCGGTCCGCGCAGATGAAGCCCAGCTGACCTCCGGGCTTGAGGCTTTGCAGCGCGGTCTCGTAGAAGCCGATGTAGATGTCTGCTCGGCCGCCCATCGTGGGACAGGCGCTGCGATAGGCGGCCATCCGATGGTCGGGGACATCTTCAAGACGAATGTACGGGGGGTTGCCCACTACGTAGTCGGCACGGTGATCGGCGTCGGACTGCAGTAGGTAGTCGCCCTGTTCTACCCATGCTGCTGCTACTTCCGCTGCTTTCTCGGCCTGCCATCCCTCGTCCACCAGCTGCTTTTCGACGACCTCACGGCTTTGCTGCACGTTGCGGTCCAGCAAGTCCAGAGCACGAACTGCCGCGAGCGCGTCTCCGATGGGTCGATTGTGTGCACGGCATGAGGCACTGATCCGCGATGCCACAGCTGTCAGGAACGCCCCAGAGCCGCAGGCCGGCTCCACGAGCTTCACGTCGCAGAGATCCTTGTCGGCTGTGTAGCCGAGGAGGTCGAGGATCAGGTCGACCACCCAGCGTCGCGTGAACACCTCGCCGTGCTCCACGGCCTCCGCGGGAAGAGCAGGGAGACCGTGCAGATCGGTGTCAGGGAACAGAGGAGTGGCCACGTCTCGACACTACTAGGGAGGATCTCGGCCACGAGAGTTATCCACAGGTCGGCCCGCATGCGCGCCACCGCTACCAGCACCTGAGCGACCGCGTGGGCCACGCGGGCTCCGACCGTCAACGGGCGGAGCCCGCACTCTGCGAAGCGTGCCCGTCACCTTCCGAACTCTGAGGTCCGGCGCCCTTGGGCTTGAGCCTCTTATGCCTCCATGGTGAATGCCGCTTCGTATCCGTCGCCGATCTTGATGTCCTCATAAACGATGGTCTGACACAGTCGGTTCCATCGGTTGCCGAGTAGAACAGCAAGTCCCATCGGGCAGGCAAGGAACAGGTGCATACGCTGAACTCGGCGGGTGGAGCGGCGGAGGTGGTCGCGGATGCCCACCGCCAAGGCGTTGGCAGCGGTGCTGTCGGGGACGGAGCCGTCGTTTGCTTTGCCGCTCGGCGGGGCGAGGACAATGAGCTTACCGACCGGAAGGGCTTGCTCGCGCAGGTACTCCTGGACGTCTTTGGTGATCTCCGTCGCGACCGCGATGGCGACAGCGAGCTCGTCGCCCTGGCCAATCTCGTACTCAGTGGCTTCCGGGACCAAGGTGGTCTCGAACGGGTCGTTGGTGGACCAGAGCTGGCTGCCCGCCCTCCCCCGTTGCAGCACTGCGAGGTCGGTTCCGGTGACCATACGGAAGGTGGTACCAACCAGGAAGGCTGGTGCTAGACGGATGCTGCCTGTGACGGAGACAGCAGTCGCACCGGCAGGGAGACGTCCTGGCGCGGCCTCAATGTCCGCCTGAAGCTGGGCCCAGGTATGCGGCGACAAGGGCCGACGCTTGGTGTATTCGGAGTCGCTTTCGAAGCGGTCGACCCAATCAATGGCGTGGTCCGCGTCCGGCGCCATCAGGTCGGGCTTAAGGGTCGCGATCGACAGGACTGCCCGAGCGGGGCCAGCCTTCAGGGCCAACTCGTCGACGGCGGCCTCGACCATCGCCAGCGTGAGCTCGCGCTGGCCTTCCCGGACCATCTTGGCCACCCACCCAGCCCCCGACTCCAACGCCTGCTGGTCATGGCGAAGTCCCGCGACAGCCATCAACAGCCGGAGGTGCTCCTGGTACTTGCCCATGTTCACCGACAGGTCGAACTTCAGAACCGAGAGCAGGTCGAGAAGCTGGGCCTCGGTCAGACCTGCTTCTTCAGCCCACCTGGCACGGGCCTTGCCGCGAGCCGACCTGTCTCCGCCCGTGGCTGCCTTGGGCATCAGCAGCCCGGTGCGGGCATCGCAGACCTTCACCAGGTCATCAGCGGGGTCGGCTGCGCGGTTGGTGACCAAGCGCAGTTCGACGCTGCCGCCGTCTGCGGTCAACTGTTTCCACGTCCTGGCGATCTTCTTGAGGATTGAGGGGCCACCGCTGGCGGTGGGCTTGGTCAGGTATTCCGCATTGACCGGTGTGGAGCTGTCGACTGCGTACTTGACCTGCTTGTAGGTGTTCGGGGGGACATCACGCAGCAGGACTACGTCGTCGAGATTGCCGACGCCGTCAAGTTCGACGCCGACGGCGCGCACGGGATTGTGCGAACGTGCGGCGTTCTCACGCAGGAGAGTCAGGCATGCCTCCCAAGCGACGAGCCATTGGTAGTAGTCGCCGGTGGTGCGGACGCTTGTGGGGCCGGGTGCGGGTAGGTGGGCCATCAGCGCTCCTCGGTGAAGACGGGGGTCGGCTCTAGCTCCTCGGCAAGGACGAGGAGGTCCTCGTCCATGACGGATCGATCGGGGAATGCGCGAAAGATGGCCGCCGGGACCAGACGCTGGGTGAGATCGGAGAAGGTGTAGCCGGGGCGGCCCTCGGTTGGGCCGGTGAGCTTGACGACCTTGTGGATGGTCTCCGGTCGGATGCCGAGTCCGTCGAGTGCGCGGGTGAGGACCGCGTGGCGCTGCTCGTCGCTGGGGCGGGTAAAGGTGAATGTGGCCGCGGCGCGGCGCATGACGGCCGGGTCGAGGGCGCCGATCCGGTTGGTGCACAGCACGATGACGACTGGGAGAGCGGCGCCGGCCAAGCCATCGATGCCGGCCAAGAATGCGTCGACGCCGGCCCGATCCTCATGGTGCATCTGCTGTGCCTGGCGGGACTGCACCAGGGCGTCGGCCTCATCGACGACCAGAATCTGCACTGAGCGTGTTCCCCCAGAGCCCGACGCGCGCTTGCCCACCATGTGCATGTGGGTAAAGGCGTCTCCAATGAGGGAGGTCATCTCGCCGACGAGGCCGCTACCGCGGGTGGCGAGCTTGAGCCGGTACAGGTACACCGGCAGACCGAGCCAGTCGGCGAGGTCGCAGCCGAAAGATTCGGCCAGTGCGGACTTGCCGGAGCCGACGTCACCGGCGAAACGAACAGCGGCGCCCTATCTGCGAACAGGGCGAGAGCGGCGACGTCGCCGCCGTGGTACTGCGCGGCCCAGGACCGAAGCCGACGAGGGTCCGCGAGGAGTGCGGCCTCTTTGCGTAGGCGCAGCTTCGTTTCGTCCAGGCCGACCAGACGGTCGTAGCGGGCGCGTCGGGTGGGCTCGGGCAACTCGATGACTGGGTGAAACAGGTCGTCCTGGCTGGTCACGTGCTCGTTCCTCCTGCGGATGGCGCTGGACTAGAAGGCGACGTAGACGTCGCGTGAGACGCCAGTGCCGTTGCGGGCGTAGCCGTGCCCCGCGGTGCTGGTGCCCGCGACGGCACTCGGGGCGGTGCCGGTCGTCCGGGAGATCGGCAGGGCCTCCTTGACCCCGGTCTGCTGGCTGCTGGTCAGAAGCCAGAAGGCGGAGCTGTAGTTCAGGAAACTGTGAAAGCTGTAGCCGGTGAGGTCGACGGGGTCGGGGAAGCTGCCAGGTCGGGAGTCGATGAGCTGGCCGCCGGCCGTGGCTGTGTAGCGCAGACGAAACTTCCAGGCGTTGGTGGCGGTGTCGCGGAAGCCGTAGTCGACGGTGTCGAGATATCCGTCTCGCAGAAGCAGGGCGACCTCTTCGGCGAACTTCTCGATTCGCTCGTGGGAGGGTTCGCCGTAGAGGTTGTACAGCAGGCGCAGGTCGGCGGCGACTCTGCCTCCGACGTAGCGGGCATCGGTGATCGTGAACGAACCGGAAGCAGATCTGGAGTACGAGCCGGTCATGGTCACTCTCCCGGGAAGGTGGGGCCGAACAGCTCGCGCCAGAGGTCGAGCGCCTCGCTCTTCGTTGTCGCGTAGGCGGCTGTCGTGAGGGTGTCGAGGGTGGCCTTGGCGTGGTTGACCAACCGCTGGCGGTCGAACTCGGTGTAGCCCCGAGCGACGTTGTTCTCCGGATTGACCGGGTCCCAGACCCGGATAGGGTCTGTCGTCGTCCTTACGTCGTCGGCCGTGTAGTAGTCGGTGAAGACGATCGGTGTCTTCAGGCCCGTGCGGACGATGTAGGAGAGGACCTGCTCGATCGCCTGCGGATAGTCGTCGACCTGCAGCGGCTTTCCATTCCAGCCGACGTCCCAGAGGTGCGCGACCAAGAGTTCGATCAGGAAGGACTTGCAGCGCAGCTCCGGATCGCCCTCCTTGCTCTCGCGGATCCACGCCTTTAGGAGGCGGATCAGCTCCCGGTAGCCGTCGCCAGCTTCCCCCTTGCGCTTTTCGATGAAGCGCAGGTGCAGCGTGACCGAGGTGAGTACCTTGGTGCCGCCGCTGGTGACCAGGTAGCCCCGGTCGTCCGGCTCGCCGGTGTAGAGCACGGGCACCACGTCGATCTTCAAGCCGGAGCCTCGCATCGTGATGCCGACCGCATGGTCGGAGGGCTTGAAGTCCCCCGCGACCTTCGTCTTGCCATAGACCTCTTTGCAGCGCTCCTCCAGCCAGGCCAGTACCGTCGAGACGCCGATGTCGGGGCCACCGACGCGCAAGTACGCGGCAACGTCCGCGTCAGACCCTGTGCCGCCTCTGCGACGGATCGCTGTGTGCTTGGCCGTGCTGCCGGACGCGCGGAGCTTCACCAGGTCGAAGTCCGGGTGGGCGGCGATGTAGTCCTCCAGCCGCTCCCGCAGGTAGTTCACCTGACGACGGCGCTCCTTCGCCTCCTCCTTCGGCACGTTCACCTTGTTCTTCGCGAACGCCTTGAGGACCTCGTGGTCGACGTAACTCTCCCCCGCCATGGCTGTTCACCCTTCACCCGAGGAGTCGATTGGTAGGAGAACAGACTTACCACCCACCACTGACAAACCCGGTTGAGTTGCGAGGGATGCCCCGGCGCCGACGGCGGCCCGCCTAGAGGGTCCTCGGGCCCCGCCTGCCAAAGGAACTGCAACCCAAACTGCAACCCTCAACGTCGAAGGGCCCCACTGCGAACAGTGGGGCCCTTCGACATCGTGCCCGGTGAGGCACTGGCGGAGGATACGAGATTCGAACTCGTGAGGGGTTGCCCCCAACACGCTTTCCAAGCGTGCGCCCTAGGCCTCTAGGCGAATCCTCCGCCGGAAACAATACAAGACCGAAAGCAGTGCTCGCGAACCCGCCCCCCCGGCCCGGGCTCGGGAGGGCGAGGGGGTGTCCCAGCACCCCCTCGTATCCGTTACGCTGGGGCCAGCCCCTCACGCGGCGCTATCTCACCCAACTCCCCCAGGGCCGGAAGGCAGCAAGGGTAAGTGGGCTCTGGTGGGTGCGTGGGGGGCCCTTCGCGTTCCAGGGGCGGGCTTCGTCGTCGCGCCACCGCCGCCTCTCCGGGCTTCGCCCCCAGGGCCGGGCGTCACCGCCGCTTCTTCGCGCTCCGCGCCCACGGCTGGGCGTCACCGCCACCTATCTGGGCTCCGCCCCAAGGACCGGCCGCCACCGCCGTTCCTCCGGGCTCCGCCCCTAGAGCGGGGCGTCATCGCCGCTTCTCCTTGGCCCCGCCCCAAGGGCTGGGCGTCACCGCGGATCCTCCGCTTCGCCCCAGGGGCCCGGGGCCCACCGCGGCTTCCGTTGTCAGTGGCGGCCGATATCGTCGTATGCGTGTCGTCCCTCGCGCTGTACCGCCGCTATCGTCCCGAGACCTTCGCCGAGGTCATCGGGCAAGAGCATGTGACCGGGCCGCTGCAGCAGGCGCTGCGGAACAACCGGGTCAACCACGCGTATCTCTTCAGCGGGCCGCGCGGCTGCGGCAAGACGACCAGTGCCCGCATCCTCGCCCGCTGCCTGAACTGCGCCCAGGGCCCAACACCCACCCCCTGCGGCGAGTGCCAGTCCTGCCGCGACCTGGCGCGCAACGGGCCCGGGTCCATCGACGTGATCGAGATCGACGCCGCCTCCCACGGCGGTGTGGACGACGCCCGCGAGCTGCGCGAGAAGGCGTTCTTCGGGCCCGCTTCCAGCCGCTACAAGATCTACATCATCGACGAGGCCCACATGGTCACCTCGGCGGGCTTCAACGCCCTGCTGAAGGTGGTCGAGGAGCCGCCGGAGCACCTCAAGTTCATCTTCGCCACGACCGAGCCCGAGAAGGTCATCGGGACGATCCGCTCCCGCACCCACCACTACCCCTTCCGGCTGGTCCCGCCCGGCACCCTGCGCGACTACCTCTCGGAGGTGTGCGGCCGCGAGGCCAGCCCCGTCGAGGACGGCGTGCTGCCCCTGGTCGTACGGGCCGGGGCCGGGTCCGTACGAGACTCCATGTCCGTCATGGACCAACTCCTCGCTGGCGCGGGTGAGGGCGGTGTGACATACGCCATGGCCACCGCCCTGCTCGGGTACACCGACGGGTCGCTGCTCGACAGCGTCGTCGACGCCTTCGCCGCCGGGGACGGGGGCGCGGCCTTCGAGGTCGTGGACCGCGTCATCGAGGGCGGGAACGACCCCCGCCGCTTCGTCGCCGACCTGCTGGAGCGGCTGCGCGACCTGGTGATCCTCGCGGCCGTGCCTGACGCGGCGGAGAAGGGGCTCATCGACGCCCCGGCGGACGTCGTCGAGCGCATGCAGGCCCAGGCCTCGGTCTTCGGCGCGGCGGAGCTGAGCCGTGCCGCCGACCTTGTCAACGAGGGGCTCACCGAGATGCGCGGTGCCACTTCGCCGCGGCTCCAACTCGAGCTGATCTGCGCCCGCGTGCTTCTACCCGGCGCTTTCGACGACGCCCGCTCCGTCCAGGCCCGCCTCGACCGCCTGGAGCGCGGCGCCGCCTTCGCGGGCGGGCTGTCGACGGGGGCGAACGGCCCCGCGGTCGGCTACGTCCCGGGCCCCGACGCCCACGCGGCCCCCGCAGCCGGCCCCTCGGGCCCCGCCGCAGCCCGGGCCGCCCTGGGCAGTGGCGGTACGGGGACGGGCCCGGCCGCCGGTACGGGCGCGGGTACAAGCGCGAGTGCGGGTT
>NZ_LIQY01000274.1 GCF_001418495.1 Streptomyces pathocidini
CCGTAGCCGCCCTGCTGCCCGTACGGGTCCTGGCCGTACTGGCCCTGCCCGTATGGCTGTTGGGGCGGCGGCGCGGACGGCCGGCGGTGCGGGCGGCGGCGCAGCGGGTCCTGGCTCGGGTCCAGGTACTGGACCTGGGTCTGCTCGTTGCGGTCCCGGGCGGCGCGCAGCTGGTTCTCCCACGGGTGCGGCCCGTCGGGAACCGGCGGCATCGCGCGCGTGGGGTCGGCCTCGCCTCCGGGGCCGCCGCCGTGCGGCAGGACCTGGGTCGGGTCGGCGTTCCCGCCCGCGCCGGCCGAAGGCAGCACGCTGGTCGCGGCGTTGGGGTCGTACGGGCCGGGCCCGCCACCGGGGGCCAGCACCTGGGTGGCGTCGGCGGCGTTGCCCAAGGGTGCGCCCGTGCCGGTGTCCGGGACGGGGGCGGGCGCCGGGTCGGGCGCGAGCAGCGCGCCGACGCCGAGGGCGGCCTCGGCCTGGGCCGGGGCCGCGTGCACGCCGACGCCGGAGGCGACCACGCGCAGGGCGCGGGCGAGGTTCTCGGCGCTGGGGCGCTGGTCCGGGTTCTTGCTCAGGCAGCGCTCGATGACCGTCCACAGGGGGTCGGGGAGCGTGGTGGGGCGGCGCGGCTCCTCGCTCAGGTGCTGGTGGAGCACCTCGAGGGCGGTGGCGCCGCCGAACGGGGGCCGCCCGGTGACCAGTTCGTAGAGCAGGATGCCGGCGCCGTAGATGTCGACGGCCGAGGTCTGCGGGCGGCCCTCGGCGGACTCCGGCGCGACGTACGCGGGCGTGCCGACGAACTCGTGGGTGCGGGTCAGACCCGGGGAGTCGGCGAGGCGGGCGATGCCGAAGTCGGTCAGCTTCGGGTGCATCTGGCCGTCGCCGTCGGCCAGCAGGACGTTGGCGGGCTTCAGGTCGCGGTGCACGACGCCGTCGGCGTGGCTGGCGGCCAGGGCGTCGGCGACCTGCGCGGTGAGGAGCGCGGCGGCGACCGGGGTGAAGGGGCCGTTCTCGCGCAGGTAGCGGTGCAGGTCGGGGCCCTCGACGAGGTCCATGACGAGAGCGAGGAGATCGCCCTCGACGACCAGGTCGCGGGTCCGCACGATGTTGGGGTGGGTGAGCCGCAGCAGCACGGACCGCTCGCGCAGGAAGCGCATCACGATGTCCGGGTCGCTCGCCAGCTCCTCCTTGAGGACCTTGATCGCCACGGTCTCGCCGGGCTGCCCCTGCACGGCCGCCTCGGCGCCCGCCGCCTCCCTCTGCCTGGCCCGCCAGACGGTGCCCGTGGCTCCGCGTCCTAGTACCTCCTCGAGGAGGTACTTGCTGCCTACCGGCCGCACGTCATGCGCTCCCTGATCGTCTGGTCTGGCTCGTCTGGTCTGGTCTGCTGGTCCGGATGCCCTTCGGTCCGGCTTCCCGTTCGGGCGGCCGCCCGAACGGGATGTCCCGGCCTTTCTGCCCGCTCCGGGCGCCGGAGGGGCCGGAGCCGTCCGACCCACTGTAGTGCCGACGTGCGGGAAGCAACCGGTGGCCGCCGGGGGCGGCTGTCGGCCGGGGTTTTACCTGGAAGACGCGGTTCCGGGCCCGGCGGTTGCCGGACGTACGGGACTTTTCGATTGCGTGGCGCTCGCGGAAGCCCGTCGTCGATTTAGCGACAAGTACGGTCACGACACGTCCGTGAGCAGGAACTTTCCTGCCGGCAACCGGCCCATTCAAGATCAATTCTGGGCGGAGGCGGGGCGGACTGTCAGCGGCAGGTGCGAGGATGCTCACCAGCACGGTAGCGGTGGGGAGCGGGGGCTCCGCGCGACGTGGTGACCTGTTACGTGCCGAGGTGCCCGTGCACGGCGGGGGGAGTCGGCCATCCCCGCCGCGCCAGGGCGGAAGGGACCGTTGACGGCGATGCAGATCCGGCTGACCGTCCTCGGGCCGCGCAGCGGCCAAGTCACGCGCGCCTGTGACGTAGTCGTCACGGCTCCGGCCGGGACCGCGCTCGCCGCGGTGGCGAGCGGGCTGGCGGCCGCGGTCGCGGCGGCGCCCGGTTCCGCCGGGCACGGACCGGCCTCCGGTGCCCCGGGCACCGACCCGGCGCCCGGCCCGTTGTCCGGCCCCTCCGGCCCCGTCGTGCTCTACGCGGGCGGGGAGCGGCTCGACCCGCAGCGCTGCGCGCTGGGCGAGCCCCCGCTGACGGACGGCGCGGTGCTCTCCCTCGGCGGGCCCGCCGATCCCGGCCGCCATCCGGGCGTGCCCCAGGAGGCACCCTCGGACGCGTCCGCCCAGCTGCACGTGGTCGCGGGCCCCGACTCGGGCGGCGTCCATCTGCTGCACGGCGGGCAGATC
>NZ_LIQY01000275.1 GCF_001418495.1 Streptomyces pathocidini
GGCGAGGGTCATCAGCCCGATCGGCACGGCCGCGGCGGCCATGACGGCGGTGAGCGCGAGCATGCCGGGGTGGTGCAGGGGGCCGAGGAGCCGGGCGGAGCGGCCCTGCCCGGCCCGCTCCTCACGGCCCTCGCCGGCTCCCCCGCCGCCTCTCCCACCACTTCCCGCACCGGCTCCCCCACGGCCTCCCTCGCCACTCACGCCCGCCGGGAGCCGGGTGAGGCCCAGGCCGAGCGCCCCGACGCCGCCGATCACCGCGACCGTCGTGAGGCCGAGCCCCGCCGAGCCGGTGAGCATCAGCGCGGCGAGCATCAACGGAGCGCAGATGACCAGCAGTTCGGTGAGCAGTGCCTCCCACAGATACGCCAGCTCCCGCTCGTCGTCCGCCAGCGGGANNCGCCCGCGAGCAGCGCGAGCGCCAGCTGGGCGGGCTCGGCGGGCCCGGTGAACCGGACGAGGACGGCCAGCGCCAGCGGATACACCAGGCCGGTGGTGACCAGGACGGCCCGCCGCCCGCCCCGGTCGACGCGGCGGGCGACCAGCGGGCTGCCCACCGCCATGCCGAGCGTGTAGAGGGCGGACACCAGCCCGGCCTGGGCGTAACTGCCGCCCTGCTCGCGGACGACCAGGACCATGGCGAGGGACATCAGGTAGACGGGCAGCCGGGAGACCAGGCTCCACCAGGCGGGGCCGGCCACGTGCCGCCGCGTCAGTAATCGCAGGAACCGCCGGGGCATCCCGATCATCACTGCTCAGTTCTCCGATCTCAGGCGGTCGGGGCCGCGGCCTCCGCCGCGTCCGGGACGACTTCGATGCTGAACGCTTCCCCAACCTGCCGCATGCGGTTTTCCACCTCGGCGACCGAAACACCTTCTATATGCACGTGCCCTGACGCATTGTGAGACGCCCGCCGCGCCGTGGCCCGATCGCCCGGTGCCACCCGTACGACGGCGTCGACAACGCCCGGCAGCGCCAGCAGCTCCTCGCGCGAGGTCACCCGGCGGACGGTGCCCGAGCGTGGCAGCGGCAGCAGCAGGTCGCCCACGCAGCGCCGCCTGCCGTAGACCAGGGCCGGTCTGCGGCCCAGGTAGACGTCCAGGGTGGCGCCGAAGACGTCGAAGCCGTACGCGAGGCCGTGGTTGGCGGTGATCTCGCAGCCGGCCAGCCGCACGCCGACCTCCCCCGCGTACGCCTCGCCGGCGATCTCGAAGAACTCCAGGTGGATGTAACCGTGGTCGATCCCCATGCCGGCCACCACGCGCCGTACCAGGGCCGCCGTGTCCACCCCCGGGCCCGGCCCGGAGCCGACGCTGATGTTGGCGTTCATCGCGCCGCCGACGATGTCCAGCGGCCGGCACGGCATCGCGCTCGGCCACACGTCCAGCACCTCGCCGCCCAGGACCAGCGCGCAGGCCTCCCACTCGGTGCCGCCCAGGTACTCCTCCACCATCCACGCGCGCGAGGCCAGGTCCACGGCCCGCAGCTGCGCCGGCCCGTGGAGGAGGAAGGTGTCGACGCAGGCGAAGGAGTCGACGGGCTTGAGGACGACGGGGAAGCCGTGGAGCGCCGCGAACCCCACCACATCGGCCGGCGTGCGCACGCGCGCGTACGCGGCCGTGCGCAGCCCCAGGGCGCGGAACCTGTCCTTCATGGCGGCCTTGTCGCGCACCCACCGGACCTGCCGCTCGGTCAGGTGCGGCAGGCCGGCGAGCGCCGCGAAGCGCTGGGCGGTCTCCTGGCGCGGCTCGGAGGGGTTGCAGAACCGGGTGGGGCGTTCGGGCAGCCGGTCGGCCCAGGCGAGGTAGCGGCGGGCCTCCTCCTCCAGCGGCGCGCCCCGGCGGATCCAGAAGGCGGGCAGGTGGGCGGTCTCGCGCAGATAGTCCTCCGCGAGGTCGCCGCGCGTCTCCTCGAAGCGCAGCAGCACCAGCCGTTCGGCGCGCTGCCGGGCCGCGTAGCGGGTGAAGGAGGACGCCCGGTCGTCCGCCATCAGGAGGACTGGCCCCTCGGCGGCGCTCACAGCGACTCCAGGGCCTGGCGCACGGCCTTGACCGCCACCACCTGGTCCGCCTCGGGCAGTTCGGGCGAGAGCGGCAGGCACAGCGTGCGGTCCAGCAGGTCGCGGGTGCGGGCGAAGCCGTCCCGGCTGATGCCCCGCGGCTGGTCGGCGCCGAGGTTCCAGGGGAAGCCGTCGGCGTACAGGGAGCGGCGGCCCTTGAGCACCGGGTGCTCGGGCAGCAGGTACTTCCCCAGCGTCCAGTTGGCGATGGACCGTTCGGTCAGCCGCGCCACGGCCGCGTCGCGCAGCTCGCGGCTCTCCAGCCGGAACCGGATGCTCGTCTTGGCGTCCCCGGCCGAGCGGGCCATCAGCTCGACGTCCGGCCGGTCGGGCAACTCCCGTACGGCGATGGCGTAGTGGCGCTCCAGGCCGGCCAGGATCTCCTCCAGGTGGCGGAACTGCTGGAGCTGTACGGCCGCGACCTCCTCGCTGGTGACGAGGTTCTCCCCGTAGTACGCGTCCTCGTCCCAGGTCGGATAGCGGCCGGGCTGCCGAGCCGAGCCGTGGTCGTGGTAGCAGCGCATCACGGCCCAGGCCCGCGGGTCCTGGGTGACCAGCAGCCCGCCCTCGCCGGAGGTGAGCACCTTGTTGTGGTGGAAGCTGAACGTGCCCGCGTAGCCGCGGGTACCGGCCCGGCGTCCGTCGGGGAAGCGCGCGCCGAGCGCCTGCGCCGCGTCCTCGATCACGTACGGCACCCCCTCGGGCAGCGGGGCCACGGTGCCCTCCATGTGCGCGACGATCACCCGCTGGGCGTCCTCGGGCAGCAGGGAGGCGTCGAGGGAGAAGGTGTCGTCCACGTCGACCGGTACGGGGACCAGCCCGGTGGACAGCACCGCCCCGGCCACCGCCACGAACGTGACGGCCGGGATGTACACCACGTCGCCGACCCGGGGCCGGGTGGAGACCAGCGCGAGGCGCAGCGCCTCGGTGCAGTTGTGCACCGCGAGCACATGCCCGGCGCCCAGCTCCCGGGCCACCCGGCGCTCCAACCGGCTTGCCACGCTCTCGGTTTCGGTCTGGTAGCGGAACAGCACGCCGTGCTCGACGGCATGGCGCAGCTCGCTCATGTCGTCCCAGTCGAGGTAGTTGGCACCGTAGGGCAGGAACCGCTGCCCCAGCCGCTTGTCCAGGGTCATCGCCCGCCCTCCGTCTCGGCGACGGGGTATGCGGCGTCGTCGACGAGCATCTCCTCGCCCTTGTAGTTGCGCAGCACGAGGCCTTCGGGCGTGCGCCGGTGATAGGGCTGGGATATGGGGATCTTGCCGAGCCGGGTGGTGAGCACGTACTGGGGCACGCCGAACCCGGTGATGTGGCCCTGGAGGCCCTCCATGATCTCCCAGCCCTTCTCGACGGAGGTCATGAAGTGGGAGACCCCGGTGACGTTGTCGCAGTGGTAGAGGTAGTAGGGGCGTACGCGGATGCGCAGCAGCTCCGTCATGAGCGTGCGCATCGTCTCCAGGTCGTCGTTGATCCCGCGCAGCAGCACGGTCTGGTTGCCCACCGGGATGCCGTGCCGCAGCAGGCGGTCCACCGCCCGCTCGGACTCCGGGGTGATCTCCTTGGGGTGGTTGAAGTGGGTGTTGAGCCACACAGGGTGGTGGCGCGCGAGCATCGCGCACAGCTCATCGGTGATGCGCTGCGGCAGGAGTACGGGGAAGCGGCTGCCGATCCGGATGATCTCGACGCTGGGGATGGCGCGCAGCGAGGAGACGATCTCCTCCAGCTTGCCGTCGCGGTAGGACAGCGGGTCGCCGCCGGTCAGCAACACATCGCGGATCTCGGGGTGTTCGGCGATGTAGCGCAGGTCCTCGGTGAAGTCCTCGCCCTCGTTCTTCTCGAAGTACGTGCCGTCGACGGCGGTGGTGTGGAACTTGCGGGTGCAGTGGCGGCAGTAGACCGGGCAGGCCTCGGTGATCAGCATGATCACGCGGTCCGGGTACTTGTGCACCACGCGGTTGGTCTTCCGGTAGAACATGTCGCCCACCGGGTCGACCTCCGCCCCGGTGTGCTCCAGCAGCTCGCCCAGCGCGGGCACGGCCTGCTGCCGGACCGGGCAGTCGGGGTCGTAGGGGTCCATCAGCGAGGCGTAGTACGGGGTGACGGACCAGCGGTACTTGCCCGCGGATCCCGCGATCGCCTTCTCCTCGTCCGAGGTGAGCCGGATCCACTGGCGGGCCTTGGCGACGTCGGTGATGCGCTTGCGCATGTGCCAGCGCCAGTCGTTCCACTGCTCCTCGGGGATCTCGGGCCGGACGAGGCCGGGTGGTGCGGCCGGAGTGCCGGTCGGCGTGCTGCTCAGGGTGGCGCTCGGGGGGTCGGTCGGCGTGCCGCTCGGGGTGTCGCCGTTCGCCGCGAACGTGTGGGACACGGAGCCTCCAGTCTCGACGCGGATGGGGTCGGGGGTGGTCCTCTGTCGGCCGGGGTCAGAACCCGGTGGGGGCGAGGACGAGTTGGCGTACCGCCCGGGCGATCCGCTGCGCGCCGCGCAGGTCGTCCGCCGCGGGGTCGACACCGGCCCAGGGGGCGGGACCCGCGGGGTCCTCGGCGATCCCCTCGGCCGGGTCGGCGGTGGGGATCGGCGTCGCCCGCCGCACCCGCCGGGCCAGGTCGTCCTGGTGCGGGCCGAGCGGCGGGAGGAAGGCCAGGGGCGCGCGGCGGGTCTGGGCGAGGGAGACGGCGGTGAGCGTGGGGGAGGCGAGGAAGGCGCCGGCCGCGGCGTGCAGCGCGTCGACGTCCACGTCGGCGGCCCGGTGCACCCGTACCTCCGCGTAAGGCGCGAGGACCTCGCGGACCCTCTCGTGGCCCGCGTCGCACACCACCGTGCAGCTCCCGGTGCGGCGGGCCGCCTCCCGCGCGAGCGGGCGCGCCACCTCGGTCACGTACGAGGGCGGCAGCGCCGACGGGGCCACCTGGCACCTGGGCTTCCAGAACCCGGACGACGAGTACGTGGCGGTCGAGCAGGGCAACGGCAGGGCGTCGAAGTTCGTCGCCGCGGTCACCCACGGGGCGGCGAAGACGGGCGGGACCCAGCGGGTCGGCGACGCCCGGTGGGAGCGCTGGGAGGGGCCGAAGTACGACGCCTTGGTGCGCGAGGAGCGCGGGGTGACCACGGTGGTCACCGGCACGGCGCCGTTCGGGCAGCTCGCGGAGATGGCCGCCGCGCTCAAGGCCTCGAAGTCCTCGTAGAAGGGCTCCTCTTGGGAGGCTGCTCAAGCGGGGCGGCCATGGCCCGGGCCGGGGCCCGGGGACGCGGATTCGACAGCCGCGGACTGGACTGCCGCGGACCGGACTCGGACGGGTCGCGCGGACTCGGACGGTCGGGCGCGGACAGGCCGGTCGTGACGACCTCGTCGCGGGCTCAGACGGTCGTGACGACCTCGTCGTAGTCCAGGCGCGGGGAGCGCGGGTGGAACGCCTCCGGGCCGGGCTTGCCGATGTTGACGACGGCGAGCACCTGGTGGTCGCCGTCGGGGAAGAACTCCTTGGTCAGGCCCTCGGCGTCGAAGCCGGTCATCGGGCCCGCGGCCAGTCCGGCGGCGCGGACGCCGACGATGAAGTAGCCGATCTGGAGCGCGGCGTTGAAGGCCCCGGCGTGCTCGCGGACCGGGCGCTCGCTGAAGAACGCGTCCTTGGCCTGCGGGAAGGCGGGGAAGAGGCGCGGCAATTCCTCGTGGAACTCGTGGTCCGTGGCGAGGATCGCGGTCAGCGGGGCGGCGGCGGTCTTGGCCCGGTTGCCCTCGGCCAGGTGACCCACGAGGCGCTCGCGGGCCTCGGGGGAGCGGACGAGGACGATGCGCAGCGGCGACTGGTTGAAGGCGGTGGGCGCGTACTTCACCAGGTCGTAGATCGCCCGCACCTGCTCGTCGGAGACCGGCTCGTCGGTGAAGGCGTTGGCCGTGTGGGCCTCGCGGAAGAGCAGGTCCTGGGCGGCGGTGTCGAGGGCGAGAGGCATGGGCGGGACCCTTCCGATGTCATGCGGCAGTCAACTGGTGCGGGACCCAGCCTACGACATATAGATTAAAGTTCAACTAAATGGGGCTGGTCTGTGAGCGAGGTCACGGGACCGAGGTCAGGACCGGGGTCACCGACCGCCGTCGCCCTCTTCCGCCTCGGCCGCCTCCGACCGCTCCTCCTCGGCGAGGGCCGCGTCGAGCCGGGCGCGGGCGCCCTCCAGCCAGCGCCGGCACACCTTGGCCAGCCGCTCGCCGCGCTCCCAGAGCGCCAGCGACTCCTCCAGCGTGGTGCCGCCCGCCTCCAACCGGCGCACGACCTCGATCAGTTCGTCCCGCGCCTGCTCGTAGCCGAGCGCCGAGTCGCCCGTCTTCTCGTCGGCCTGCCCGTCGGTAGTGGTCATGCGCCCAGCCTAGAGCCGGGGTACGACAGCACCGACCCGCGCACGGCGCGGCCCCCGGCCCGCCCGGGCCCGCCCAGGGCCTCAGCCCGCCCGCTCAAAGGCTCCCGCCGGGGCCCGCTCACGCCACCCGGTCTGCTGACGGCTCGACCTGACCAGCTCGCGTCATCTCGCTCAGGCACCCACCCGGTCCGCTCACGCCACCGGCGTCGCTCAGGGCTCCCGCGCGCCCGCTCGGGGCTCGGCCCGGTCCGCTCACGCCACCGGTCCGCTGAAGGCTGGGCCCGGTGGCGTTCACGGCTCGACCCGCACGGTGAACTCGCCGTCGGCGACCCGGGCGCGCAGCTTCTCCTCCGCCGCGACCTCGTCCGCGGCCCGCACGACCGCGCCGTCGGGGCGCTGCAGCACCGCGTACCCGCGCTCCAGCGTCGCGGCGGGGGAGAGGGCGACCACGCGCGCGTGAGTGTGCGCGAGCTCGGACTCGGCCCGGTCCAGCAGGTGGCCCAACGTCCTGCGGCCTCGCTCCAGCACCGCCGCGACCTGCTCCTCCCGTTCCTCGACCATCCGGTGCGGCCGCTCCACGCACGGCCGGTGCCGGGCCGCCGCGAGCCCGCGCTCCTCCCGGTCCAGCAGCCCCGTGACCGTACGCAGCGCGCGGTCCCGCAGCTGACGGATGCGGACCTGCTCCTCGCCGACGTCCGGTACGACCTTCTTCGCCGCGTCCGTCGGCGTGGAGGCACGCAGATCGGCGACCAGGTCGAGCAGCGGGGTGTCCGGCTCGTGCCCGATCGCGGACACCAGGGGCGTACGGCAGTCCGCCACGGCCCGTACGAGCCGCTCGTCCGAGAACGGCAGCAGGTCCTCGACACTGCCCCCGCCCCGCGCCACGACGATCACGTCCACATCAGGGTTCCGGTCCAACTCCTCGACGGCGCCGATGACCTGGGGCACGGCGTGCACACCCTGCACCGCCACGTTGCGGATCTCGAAGCGGACCGCGGGCCAGCGGTGCCGGGCGTTCTCCAGCACGTCCCGCTCGGCGGCCGAGGCGCGGCCGCACACGAGCCCGATCAGCTGCGGCAGGAACGGAAGCGCCCGCTTCCGCTCGGGCGCGAACAGCCCCTCGACGCCCAGCGACCGCTTCAACTGCTCCAGCCGGGCCAGCAGTTCACCGACCCCCACCGGCCTGATCTCGGTGGCCCGCAGCGAGAGCTGGCCGCGCGGCGCGTACCACTCCGGCTTGGCCAGCACGACCACCCGCGCGCCCTCCGACACCACGCCCGAGACCCGGTCGAAGACCATGCGGTAGCAGGTCACCGACAGCGAGATGTCGTGCGCGGGGTCGCGCAGCGTCAGGAACACCACCCCCGCGCCCGGCCGCCGCGACAGCTGCGTGATCTGCCCCTCGACCCACACCGCGCCCAGCCGGTCGATCCAGCCGCCGATCAGCCGGGAGACCCGCCCGACCGGAATCGGCTCCTCGGGAGAGCTGTTCAGACCCATACCGGCAGGCTATCCGCCACCACCGACAGAACGGCCCCGCTCAGCGGACAGAACGGACCCGCCCGCGGACAAGACACTATCCGCGGCCCCGCGGGCCCGCCGCGGCCTCCCGCCGCCCGCGCTGGGCGATCAGCACCGCGAGCCCCACCGCCAGCCAGATCGCGCCCACCAGTTGGGCCGTGCCCGAGGCCTCGACGATCACGGCGACCGTCACCGCCGCGCCGAGGAGCGGGATCACGATGTGCTTCCAGGGGCTGAAGCCGCCGTCCCGGTTCCGCACGGCGAACCAACCGATCACCGACGCGTGCAGCAGTGTGAACGCGCACAGCGCGCCGACGTCCACGACCGAGACCAGGTGGTCGAGCCCGTCGTCCCGGCGGGCCGCCCACACCGCCGCGACCAGCGTGATACCGGCCGCGATCAGCAGCGCGAGCCGCGGCACGCCCGAGCGCCCGTCCACCTTCGACAGCGCCCCCGGCAGCCGCCGGTCGCGCCCCATGGCGAACAGCAGCCGCCCGGCCGCCGCCTGCCCGGCCAGCGCCGCGAACGCCGCGCCGATCGCCTTGGAGACCGCGATCAGATCGTGCAGCCAGCCGCCGACGGAGGCGTCCACCGCGTCGTAGAACGCCGAGCCCTGCGCCGCCGGGTCCGCCGCCAGCTCGGCCGACGAGACCGGGGTCAGCAGCGCCGCGAGATACGTCTGCACGATGAACAGCACGCCCGCCAGCGCCAGGCAGAACAGCACCGCCCGCGCCACCTTCGCGGAACCACCCGTGACCTCCTCGGCGAAGGACGCGATCGCGTCGAAGCCCAGGTACGAGAGCACGGCCACCGACACCGCGCCGATCACCGCGGCCAGTGAGAACCCCGCGGAGCCGTCGCCCGTCAGCGGCGACAGCCAGCCGCGCTCGGCCCCGTCCCGGGCCAGCACCACCAGCGCCGAGACGATGAACACCAGCAGCACCACGATCTCCAGCGCCAGCACCGCGAACCCGACCCGCGCCGCCGCCCGTACGCCCGTGAGGTTCAGCGCCGTAGTGACGATCACCGCGAGCGCGGTCCAGATCCAGCGGTCCACGGACGGGACCAGCGCCTCCATCGCGATGCCGGAGAAGAGGTACGCGACGGCCGGGATCAGCAGGTAGTCCAGCATCACCATCCACCCGGCGACGAACCCCGGCGCGTCCCCGAGCCCCGCCCGCGCGTAGGCGAACACCGAGCCCGCCTGGGGGGCCACCCGGACCATCTGCGCGTAGCTGTACGCGGTGAAGCCCATCGCGATCGTCGCCGCCACGTACACCAGCGCCACCGCGCCGTGGCTCTTGGCGTCGAGCGTGCCGAACACGCCCACCGGGGCCATCGGCGCGATGAACAGCAGCCCGTAGACGACCAGGTCCTTGAAACCCAGCGTCCGCTTCAGCTGCCCGCCGCCGGCCTCCGGCGCGATCACGCCGCCCTCGTCGCTGCTGCTCTGCTGACCGGTCATGGTCCCCTCCTCGGTCAATTCCGGCTGCGGTCCGCCCCAGTGTGGGCCACGGAGGCAAAGTCTCCCCCAACGGGCGCCTGCCGAGACCGGCCCTACCATGGTCTGCATGACTGCAACGCCTGCCGCGACGTCCACCGCCCGACGCGTCCTGCTCGCCGCCCCCCGGGGGTACTGCGCGGGCGTGGACCGTGCCGTGATCGCCGTCGAGAAGGCCCTGGAGCAGTACGGCGCACCGGTCTTCGTGCGCAAGGAGATCGTCCACAACAAGTACGTCGTCCAGACCCTGGAGAAGAAGGGCGCGATCTTCGTCGACGAGACGGAGGAGGTCCCCGAGGGCTCCATCGTGATCTTCTCGGCGCACGGGGTGGCCCCGGTCGTCCACGAGGAGGCCGCCGAGCGCCGCCTCGCGACCATCGACGCCACCTGCCCGCTGGTCACCAAGGTCCACAAAGAGGCCGTCCGCTTCGCCAAGGACGACTACGACATCCTCCTCATCGGCCACGAGGGCCACGAGGAGGTCATCGGCACCAGCGGCGAGGCCCCGGACCACATCACGCTGGTCGACGGCCCGGAGGACGTGCAGAACGTCCAGGTCCGCGACGAATCCAAGGTCGTCTGGCTCTCCCAGACCACGCTCTCCGTCGACGAGACGATGGAAACCGTCGACGCCCTCAAGGACC
Source organism: Streptomyces pathocidini (assembly GCF_001418495.1). GTDB lineage: Bacteria > Actinomycetota > Actinomycetes > Streptomycetales > Streptomycetaceae > Streptomyces > Streptomyces pathocidini. Next base: position 10,077 of record NZ_LIQY01000275.1, read on the forward strand.
GCTTCCCGCAGCTGATCAGCCCGCCCAGCGACGACATCTGCTACGCCACCCAGAACCGGCAGATCGCGGTCAAGCAGATGGGCGCCCAGGCCGATCTCGTGATCGTCGTCGGCTCCAGGAACTCCTCCAACTCCGTCCGCCTGGTCGAGGTCGCCCTCGGCGCGGGCGCGCGCGACGCGCACCTGGTCGACTTCGCCGACGAGATCGACGAGTCCTGGCTGGCCGGCGTCACGACGGTCGGCGTGACCTCGGGCGCCTCGGTGCCGGAGATCCTGGTGCAGGGCGTCCTGGAGTGGCTCGCCGAGCGCGGGTACGGGGACGTGGAGGTCGTGACGGCCGCCGAGGAGAGCATCACGTTCTCGCTGCCGAAGGAGCTGCGCCGCGACCTGCGCGCGGAGGCGGAGCGGCTGAACGCCGGAGCCGAGGATTCCGCGCCCGGGAAGTGAGCGGCGACCACTCCCCGTAGCGTTGTCCTCATGCAGCAGCGACAGATTTTCGGTGTGGACATCGGCGGCTCCGGGATCAAGGGCGCGCCGGTGGACCTGGTCCGCGGCGACCTCGCCGCCGAGCGCCACAAGGTGCTCACCCCGCAGCCCTCGACGCCCGACGCGGTGGCCGACGGCGTGAAGGAGGTCGTCGACCACTTCGGCTGGACGGGCCCGGTGGGCGTGACCTTCCCCGGCGTCGTCACCGGCGGCACGACCCGCACGGCCGCGAACGTGGACTCCGGCTGGATCGACCGCGACGCCCGCGCCTTGCTGTCCGAGCGGCTCGGCGGGCTCCCGGTGACCGTGCTCAACGACGCGGACGCGGCCGGGGTCGCCGAGATGTCCTTCGGCGCGGGCCGGGGCCGCGGCGGCACGGTGATGCTGCTGACCTTCGGTACGGGCATCGGCAGCGCGGTCTTCACCGACGGCAGGCTCGTCCCCAACACCGAACTCGGCCACCTCGAACTGAACGGCCACGACGCGGAGAAGCACGCGTCCACCAAGGCCAAGGAGGACGAGGACCTGAGCTGGCACCACTGGGCGCGGCGGGTGCAGCGCTACCTGGAGCACGTGGAGATGCTCTTCTCCCCGGACCTCTTCATCATCGGCGGCGGCGTCAGCCGCAAGGCCGACAAGTTCCTCCCCCTGATCAAGGACATCCGAGCGGAACTGCTCCCCGCCCACCTCCAGAACAACGCGGGAATCGTCGGCGCGGCGATGGCCGCGGAGGCGGCAACCGGCGACCAGTAGCAAGGGCCGCGGCCGGATTCTCGCCGGCGCGGCGGGAGGGCCGTGCGGCCGGGAGCCGCACGGCACCCCCGCGGCCGAGCGGGGCGGTGCCGGGCGGCCTCGGCTACGGGGTGTGGCGGTTGCCGCGAGAACCCTTCCGCTGCGATGGCGCGCAACCACGGCGCCGGAGCCGGGCGGTGTCCAGCGCCCCCCCGGCTACGGGGTGTGGCGTGCCTGCGCCGCAGGGTGGGGTTCGGCTGCCCGCTACGGCGCGATCCCCCGCCCTGGCCCGGTGGAGCCGCCCCGGTCCGCAACCCCGCCGGAGGCGCCCCGGCGGCGGGCCGCCGCGCGGTCGCTCAGCACCAGCACCTTGCGGAGGGCCACCACCAGGCAGGCCGTCGCCGTACCCGCGTACAACCATCCGGCCTGGAGGGCGAGTTGGGTGAAGACGGCGATGACCTGCGGCCCGAACCCGCCCTCGCCGCCGCTGATCGGCTGGAGGCCGACGGTGAAGGCGATGGGCGCGCTGATCGGCGCGGTGATCAGATCGTTCGGCCGCACCCACAGCCCGCCGCCGACGCACACCACCAGAAACACCAGCCCGTACACCACCGACGACCCGTCCAGCAGCAGATCGTCCAGCACGCCGGTGGTCAGCATCGCCAGCATGGACAGCAGTCCGCACCCGAGCCCGGTCAGCCGCGGCCCCGGCACCTGCTGGAGCTTCCGCAGTCGCCGCAGGACCACCACGGCGGGCGGCGTGGACCGACGGGGCGCGGCCCGGTAGACCGTGGCCGACTCCTGCTCGGGGACCTGGCCGGGCGCCCGGCGCGGTCCGGCCTGGGGGGTGTTCCTGCTGGGTTGCTCCACCGGACCAACGTAGGTCGCGCGGCCCGCGGAAACTGGTAATGGACACGCCGTTCGCCGAGCCGTGATGGTGTGTTCGACGCAGCGTCACGACGGGGTGAATCCGGTCGGGGCGGGGGCCGCGGCCGTACGCCCGTAGACTGGATGACCGGCCCACCCGGGTCGGTCCCTTTCACACATTCTCGCTACGGGAAGTCGCCACGTGTCGCTCACGATCGGAATCGTCGGTCTGCCGAATGTCGGCAAGTCGACCCTGTTCAACGCCCTGACCAAGAACGACGTGCTGGCGGCCAACTACCCGTTCGCCACCATCGAGCCGAACGTCGGCGTGGTCGGCGTGCCCGACCCGCGCCTGGACACGCTCGCCGAGATCTTCGGCTCGCAGCGCAAGCTCCCCGCCACCGTCGACTTCGTCGACATCGCGGGCATCGTGCGCGGTGCTTCCGAGGGCGAGGGCCTGGGCAACAAGTTCCTCGCGAACATCCGCGAGTCCGACGCGATCTGCCAGGTCATCCGCGCTTTCCAGGACGAGAACGTCGTCCACGTCGACGGCAAGGTCTCGCCGAAGAACGACATCGAGACGATCAACACCGAGCTGATCCTCGCCGACCTCCAGACCATCGAGAAGGTCCTGCCGCGGCTCCAGAAGGAGTCCCGCATCCAGAAGGACAAGCAGGTCCAGGTCAAGGCGGTCGAGGAGGCGAAGGCGATCCTGGAGGAGGGCCGTACGCTCTTCTCCGCGGGCATCACCAAGGGCACGGAGCAGGGCCTCCTCCTGCACGACCTGCACCTCCTGACCACCAAGCCGTTCCTCTACGTCTTCAACGTGGACGAGGACGAGCTGGTCGACGAGGCGTTCAAGGACGAGCAGCGCAAGCTGGTGGCCCCGGCGGAGGCGATCTTCCTCAACGCCAAGATCGAGTCCGAGCTGATCGAGCTGGACGACGAGGAGGCGCTCGAACTCCTCCAGTCGATGGGCCAGGAGGAGCCCGGCCTGGCCAACCTCGCCCGCGTCGGCTTCGAGACCCTCGGCCTCCAGACGTACCTGACGGCGGGCCCGAAGGAGGCGCGCGCCTGGACCATCAAGAAGGGCGCGACCGCCCCCGAGGCGGCCGGTGTGATCCACACCGACTTCCAGAAGGGCTTCATCAAGGCCGAGATCGTCTCGTTCGCCGACCTGGTCGAAACCGGCTCCATCCTCGAGGCCCGAGCCAAGGGCAAGGCCCGCATGGAGGGCAAGGAATACGTGATGCAGGACGGCGACGTGGTGGAGTTCCGCTTCAACGTGTAGTGGGTGACCGACCACTACGTGGCTACGTTGTGGAGTTCAGTTCAAGAGTGCAAGTAACTGACGGGGCCAGGAGGAATGCCTCCTGGCCCCGTCAGCCTTTCCACCAGCCCTCCGCCTCGGGACGCAAATTCCTCGGAGGCCTACGGACTCAGCGGCGGCGCCTGGTCAGCAGCCCGGGCCTGAGCGGCTTATGGAGCGGGCCAGACTCATAGGGGCTCGGGGCAGAAGGCTATGGGGCTTTTCTCGGGCCCGGCCCCTTCGTCGTTCCCGTGCGGACTTGGTGTCGCTCCGGGAGCGCTTCGTGGTTGGCGCCTGCGCTTCGGCGGACGAGGCGATATCTGGGGTTGTGTATGCGCAGTGGCTGGTGCCGGATCATCGGTGGATCGCTGACGTATTGACGTAATGTTTACGTCGCCGTATCGTGAGGGCATGCTCTTCCCCACACCTGCTTTCAACGCCGAGGATCGGCGTGTTCTCGGCGAGATCGAAGACCTTCGTCGCTCATTGCGCCTGCAGGTTCGGTCCACTCCGGCGAAGTGGGCCGAAGGACTGCGCAAGTTCTTGACCGCCGATGCGGTGGCGGCTTCCAATTCGATCGAGGGCTTCAAAGTGTCCACGGTCGATGTCGAGGACCTTCTGGAGGGCGAGCGGGATGTGGATGTCTCCGAAGAGGACCGCGAGGAGACGCTCGCCTATCAGCGGATGATGACCTATATCCAGACGCTGCACGATGTCGCGGACTTCCGTTACAGCAAGGAGTTGCTCAACGCGCTCCACTGGATGCTGCAGGGGCACCGGCACACCCCACGCAGGCCGGCCGGGCAGTGGCGGCGCGGAGCTGTGTACGTGACGGACGCCCGCGACCCCAACATCGCGGCATATACGGCGCCGGACGCGGCCGATGTGCCTGCGTTGACGGGTGAACTGGTCGAGTGGCTGAACACGGACGACGGCACCCACCCGCTGGTACGGGCTGCCATGGCGCATCTGCACCTTGTTGCCATCCACCCGTGGGCTGACGGAAATGGCCGCATGTCTCGGTCCCTCCAAACGCTCATGATCGCGAGAGAGGGGGAACTGGCCCCCGAGTTCTCTTCGATCGAGGCTTGGCTGGGGCGCCCCGGAAATACTTGGGAGTACTATCGCGAGCTGCAGCGCCGAGGTGCCACCTACCGCCCCGATCAGGACGTCTCCGACTGGGTTCGTTTCAACCTCACCGCGTACCACCAGCAGGCGCAGACCGTACGCAGCCGCCTGGATCGTTCAAGTCGGGTGTGGCTCCTGCTCGGCGAGTTCGCGGAGGTCCGGGGGCTGGAGGAGAGGGCGGTTTCCGCTCTGCATGATGTAGCGATGTCCGGGCGGGTGCGTCGTACCCGCTATGAACGAGCGGAGGGCCTGAGCCTCCAGCGGGCGCAGCGCGACCTGCGGGGCCTGGTTGGGGCGGGCATCCTGACCCCGGTCGGCCGGACCCGTGCCCGCTTCTACACCGCTGGCCCTGCCTTTCCGGAGGCGGCTCTGGAAGCGGCACGGACGCCGCTGCCGCTGGCCGATCCGTATACACGCTGAGGGCGTTTCGCGGGGACATGGAATCTATGTCGCTAACTTGTTGTTACTGACGTCGTTGTTGGTTGCAGCGGGCCTGGGACCGGGTGTTGGAGACCAAGCCGGTGCTGCTGGTCCTCATCGGCTCGGATCTGTCGATGATGGAGGCGCTGAACAGCTATGGATGCCCCTTCCATCAGCGTGGCCGGGAGATGGTGCTCGGGCCGCTGAACCCCGCCGAGGTCGGGCGGATGCTAGGGCTGGATCCGACGGAAGCCTTCGACGCCGCGCTGGTCACCGGCGGGCTGCCGCTGATCTGCGCGGAGTGGAGTCGACTGTCCGGGGCTCGATGCCGCTTATGGCCCAGGCGATCTGCTGACCGCCTGGCCGCTGTGAGTGGCGGATTGCAGGCGAGCCGCGGGGGTTGGTGAGCGCGATCAGATCGCAGACGTTGCGAAGAAGTCCCACAGATTTCGCCGGCGCTGTTGTGTCGCGTTGGCGATCCTGAGTCTTCTCGTACCTTGTCGCGCTCCCGTGTCGGGGTGGTGCTAGGAAAACTGATCCGTCGTCACTCGTCATCACTTCCGCTCGCCTCTGCCGCGCTGTGATTTCGGTCGGTCTTGTACGGCAGGCAGCCACCGCTTCGCTCGTCGCGCGTAGTTCGTGTGTCTCGCCCTTCTGCCCCTTTGCGTTGCATCCAGCAGCATGCTTGGAGGGCGCTGCAAGATTTGATCTACGTAATAATCGATCTACGTTAATTCTCCAAGGCGGGGCCGGAGATCTCGACCTTGGTGGGGAGCCGTACCAGACAGTGGCGGAGGGGGCTGGGGCCACTCGGGGGTGCCGTACGTGGTGTTCCAGCCACGTGCGGGCGAAACCCTGTGATGGGGCGCAACGACTTTGCCGCGACTCTCGAGCAGTCGTTCCCCGCCGGGGGCAGAGCTGGTCGCCAGCCTCCAGGCCCAGGACTGGAACCAGGTCCCGCTTGTTGGAACCGCCGGAACAACCCTGAGATCGACCTCTTCGGTGCGGACCACGGGCCGGTGGCCCGGCAGGTGCACTTCGTCGGATCGGTCAAGTGGCGAGAGACCCAGCCCTTCGGCCGTCATGAGTACGACGCCTTGGCACGCGACATGCTCGCTGTCCCTGGTACCGCCGCGGATACTCCACTGGTCGCGGTCTTCGGCTGCAGGGTTGCCGATGATCTGCCACTGGCCGCGCACTGGGGACCGGGGAGCCTCGTACGGGCGTGGCAGCCCCGGTAGGCGTGGGCCTGAGATCTCTCAACTTACGAGTGGTCCCGGTGCCGGCGAAGCTGCGCCGACCCCTACGAGAGCTCTTCGCTACTGGCTTTCCTGCGCAATCGGCGAAGCGCTGGTCGAGAACAACCGCCAAGCGGACTGGACGATGGCGAACTCGTCGTGTGCTCGACTGCGCTGTGTGAGCTCTCAGGGAAGCTTCATCTACCCTGCGTCGGGGCTGTGTTGACTGTGCCCCGCTTCTCATGATCCGGGCCTGCCTGTCATACTTCGATCGAGATCATGAGCAGTAGGTGATGGGGGCGTGCAACGTGGTGGGTGACCAGCAGCAGTGGTTAACGACGGCTGTCTCTGACTTCGGTGCCACGTGCACGGCGTTACTCAGTGGCCCTGGCTGGCCGGAATTCGCCATCCGTACGCCGCTGGAGAAGTTACTGCAGACCGCCGGTGAGCAGTACAGACTGCAGGGTGTTCTCTGGCATGCGGAGACACCGCTGCCCGACCTCGGAGTGCGCCCCGACTATGCGGTTGAGGTCGCCGGCGCGATCATCGGGTACGTCGAAATCAAGAGACCCGGCCAGGGCGTGGACCCGAGCAAGTTCACCGGTCGTAACAAGGAGCAGTGGGAGCGGCTGCGTGACTTGCCTAATGTGCTCTATACGAATGGCACGGAATGGCGACTGTTCCGGCACGGAATGCCCGTCGGCGGCCCCGTCGTCTTCGATGGTGATCTGGAGCGTGCCGGGGCAGCCCTGAAGGTCGTCGATGCAGGTACGTTCCACTCGCTTTTACGAACCTTCCTGCACTGGTATCCCGAGGAGATCCGCCAGGTGTCCGTGCTGGTGCGGCGGATTGCTCCGTTGTGTCGGCTGCTGCGTGCTGCGGTACTGGAGCAACTGGACGCGGAACGGCGTGCGGCGACCAACGGGGCGCCCCCGCGGGAGCTTAGGTTCACCGGCCTGATGAGTGACTGGCGCAAGCTTCTCTTCCCGACCGCGGACGATGCCACCTTCGCCGACGGCTACGCCCAGGCCGTCACCTTCGCGCTGCTGCTGGCCCGCACCGAGGATGTGACACTGACCGACACCGGGCTGCATGAGATAGGTCGCAAGCTCGATGCCGGGCATGCCTTGATGGGTAAGGCCCTTCAACTGCTCACTGATAACGTCACCGAGACCTTTGAGGTGACGCTGGATCTGCTGGTACGTGTAATTGACGCGGTGCGCTGGGATTCCATCCGCAAGGGTCGACGCGATGCCTATCTGCACCTATATGAGTCGTTCTTGGAGGTGTACGACGAGAAACTGCGGCAGAAGAGCGGCTCGTACTACACCCCGCGCGAGGTCGTAGAGGAGATGGTACGGCTTACCGAGGACGTTCTGCGTACGCGACTGGATCGGCCTGCGGGCTACGCCAGCTCGGATGTGCGCATCGTGGATCCGGCGATGGGGACTGGAACCTACCTTCACGCGATTATCGAGCATGTCGCCGAGTGGACTGGTCAGCACACTGGGCTCGGCGCTGTCCCAGATTCCATTAGCTCTCTCGCACGGCGCCTGGTCGGATTCGAGTTGCAGATGGGTCCCTTTGCGGTGGCCGAGTTACGCACCTCCGACCTGCTCAAGCGGCATCGTGCGGCACAGCCGAGGGATGGCCTGCAGCTGTACGTCACGGACACGCTGGACAACCCGTACGTGACTGAGGAGACCCTGGCTTCCACGTACGGGGTGATATCGGAGTCACGCAAACGCGCGAACAGGGTGAAGGCCACGACCCCGGTGACGGTCGTCATCGGAAACCCTCCATACGACGACAAGGCCAAGGGTCGCGGCGGCTGGATCGAGTGCGGCGCGGAAGGACGCGGTGCGCCGCCGATTACTGCGTTCAAGTGGCCGGGCAACGGGCGCTACGAGCACATTCTGAAGAACCTGTACATCTACTTTTGGCGCTGGGCGACTTGGAAGGTCTTCGACGCACACGACGAGGACCAGCACGGAGTGATCTGCTTCATCACGCCGTCCGGCTTCGCCAGCGGGCCCGGCGGCCGGGGCATGCGGGACTATCTGCGGCGCACCTGCGATGAAGGTTGGGTCATCGATGTCTCTCCGGAAGGCCATCGGCCCGATGTTTCCACCCGTATCTTCCCGGGGGTGGCCCAGCCACTGGCGATCTGCATCTTTGTCCGGCGCGCCGACCATGATCCGCGGCGCCCCGCGCGGATCTACTACCGCTCCATCGAGGGCAAGAGGGCTACCAAGTACCGCCAATTGAAAGAGATCCGGCTCGATGACGACGGATGGCAGGACGCGCATGCCGAGGGTGCCCAACCGTTCCGTCCGTCCACGGGGACCGGCTGGGCGGAGTACCCCGACCTCAGTGACCTCTTCCCCTGGGGAAGCCTGGGCATCACGGCCAACCGCTCGTGGGTGAACGCCCCTGACAAGAGCATCCTCCAGCGGCGGTGGGCCCATCTGATATCGGAGAAGAATCCGGCAAAGAAGGCTGAACTACTCAAGGAGACCCGCGACCGTACCCTGGACAAGAAGCCGCAACCGCTACCCGGCCGCCCCGACCATGGGGAGGGGATCGGACAGGAGAGGGCGAACAAACCCGAGTTGATCCGGATCGGGATGCGCAGCTTCGACCGTCAGTGGCTCATCGCCGACAGCCGCGTCGTCGACTTCCCACGCCCGGATCTCTGGGAGTCACTGCAAGAGGGCCAGCTATTTCTCAACCAGCAGTCCTCGCATGAAATCGACTCGGGACCCGCCATGGTCGCCACGGCTCTCTTACCGGACACGCATCACTTCAACGGGCGGGGTGGCAAGGTCATGCCGCTCTTCCACCCCGACGGCACCCCGAACGTGCCGCCCGGGCTGCTCGCCCACCTAGCCACCGCACTCGGGCTCCCCAAGGTCACCGTGCACGAACTGGCCGCGTACACCGTGGCGGTAGCCGGACACCGGGGCTTTACCGAGCGCTTCACGGAGGACCTGCTCACCCCGGGCGTGCGCGTGCCGCTTACCCGCGATCCGCACCTGTGGAACGAGGCCGTCCACGTCGGGTCCGCCGTTCTGTGGGCTTCGACGTACGGAGAGCTTTACGCCGCGCCTGAGGACGGTAGACCCGCGGGGGACATTCGCTACCCGCAAGGTGATCCGCGCCAGGTCCGCTACCAGCAGGCTGTGGGGCAGGCCCTCCCCGCCGGGATCCGATACGCCGAGATGACCGAGACGCTCCACCTGGGCCCCGGTGAGTTCGGTCCCGTCCCGCCGGAAGTCTGGGCGTATGACGTGGGCGGCATGCAAATCGTCAAGAAGTGGTTCGGCTACCGCAAGGCCAGCCCCAACAGCCGCAAGACCAGTCCACTGGACGACATCCACGCCGAGACTTGGCCCGCGCAGTGGTCGACCGAGCTCATGGAACTCCTCTCGGCGCTGCGCCGCTTGGTGGAGCTGGAGTCGGTCCAACAAGACCTCTTAGAGCGCATCGTCGTGGGTGCTGTGATCACCGAGTCCGACCTGGCGAAGTCAGGAGTACTGCCCGTGGCTCCGAAGATACGCAAACCCCGTCGCGACCTTCCTACCTCCACCCTCCGCGCCGACAGCGACCCCGACGCCCTGCTCTGATCCGGAGGCCGAGCGGGCAGTACGCATTCCGGGGGTCACTCCAGCCGGCCAGGCCGGTGTTGCACGGCGTACTGCCGTGCACGCTCCAATGACCATGCTCCCTGTGCGACTTGACGCACGGCATGTGTTCCACAGGCAAGGTTCGGATGCAGGTGTTCCAGTGCGTCGGCCAACGTGCACACATCAACGAGCCGTGCTGACAACTCCTCGGCCTCGCACGCGTAATGTGCCGCAGCGCCGAGCGGAGTGAGAGAGAGGAAGTCACCGTCGGCCGCCACCATGCCTCGCCAAGTCAACGACTGTATATCGTTGTGCACTTGCTCTTCGTCGAGCCCTCGCACAGCGAGCGCGATTGCGTCATCAGCGGCGTACCGAATGCTCGCCAGGGCAAGCTGACTCAGCAATCGGGCCTCTGAGGCAGAAAGGGATAGCTCCACAAATCAGTTGTAGCAGAGGCCGGGATACGTCCTTGGGGTGGGCGAAGTGCCTCACCCTGAAGGCGCAGAGGCGTGACATACGGTGAGGTAGCGAAGGGGTCCGGCTCTTTGGAGGCGGACCCCTTCGGTTTCTCATTCGGGGCGGTACTGGATTGCTCGACCTCGGGGTGATGCCGGGCCCGGGGCCCGGCGCCGTGTTGGGGCTGTGGCTCAGCTGGTGAGCGGGCCCACGGAGATGTCCGAGATGGTGCCGCTGAGGGACTTCGCGGAGATTCCGGTCAGGACGGGCACGCCGCCTCGGCCCGGGGCGAACGTGGCGGTCAGGCGGTCCACGGAGCCGCTGACGGAGAGGCCGCCGGCGACGCTGTCGAGGTCGGCGTCGGCAAGCTCGCGGGTCTCGATGCGGGAGGTGTTGCTCATGATGACGATGAGCGTCCTTCTTCTCTAGTGGTGGTCGCAGCGCGTGGCGCACTGCGGCGGGAACCCCTTGAACGACTCCCGCCATTCGTCAGATTGCAGGCTTATGTGAGGCGTGGTGGGCCATATCCCCCATCCTTCACTTGCTGTGCACACCAGCTCTTGAAGTGGAAGGGGGCTTTCCTGGTCGTCCCCCAAACCTCGTCGTCCCCTGACCTCCGGGTCCTTCAGGTCGATCTGTCTCAGGTCTTCATCGGACGGTCGGCTCCGGTGGTGCTGCGCCGGCTCGATGGCCTCCAGACCAGTGCCGCATCTTGACGGCCCTCCGTCCTTCCGCGATGTGCGGGTTCACTTGCTCATGGCGGCCTCGCAGCTCTGAGGGTGTCCGCACCTGACCATGGCCGGGGGCTTCATCGGCAACCGTCAGAGTCGCCCGCCGGCCGAAGCGATCCGGCGGCCGGGGAGAAGCGTGGGCGTATTCCGATTTGGGCGCGGGGTTCCGAAAGGAGTTTTACGGTATGGGGTGTGCCCCGGCTTCAGGGGGATAGGCTGCATCCATGGCACAGAAAGTAGTCACGACTTATGTGGACGATCTCACCGGTAAGGAATCTGAGGAGATCAGCACCCACACGATTCTCGTAGATGGCGCCGGCGTGGAAATCGACCTCTCGTTGGAGAGCCACGACCAGCTCCTGGAGGCGTTGGCGCCCTTCCTCAGCGCCAAGGGCGCGCGGCGCATTCGTGGAGGTCAGGGCAGGCGGGCCCGCAAGCCGCGGGGCGCAGGGCCGGACGACACCGCCGCGATTCGGACCTGGGCCAAGGAGCAGGGGCTTGAGGTCAGTGACCGCGGCCGAGTGGCGGCGTCAGTGCGCGAGGCGTACGACAAGGCTCATTGAGTTCGGTGAAATGCGGCATTCCCGGCCGGACCGGAGTTGCCGCCGGTGTGCGGGTGTAAACCCGGCCCTGGTAGAACCAGCGGGTGTAAAGCCGGACCCTGGTAGAACCAATGGAAAGGGCCGACTCCTCCTGGGGTCGGCCCTTTTCGCTACGGACGCTACGTCTGATCGGCCTGCTGTGCGTTCTTCGCCTTGAGACGGGCCGCTTCCTTGCGGACATCGGCCTGGGTGGCGCGTTCCTTTTGGAGCCAGTCGGGGTTTTCCGACTTCAGGGCGTCGATCTTGGCCGTGGTCAGCGGGTCGGTGATGCCGCCGCGGGCGAGGCCCGAGATGGAGATGCCCAGCTTGGCCGCCACGACCGGGCGGGGGTGCGGGCCGTTGCGGCGGAGCTCGACGAGCCACTCCGGCGGGTCGGCCTGCAGGGCGTTCAGCTCGTCGCGTGAGACGACCCCCTCCTGGAACTCCGCGGGGGTGGCCTGGAGGTACACACCCAGCTTCTTCGCCGCGGTCGCTGGCTTCATCGTCTGGGTGGTCTTGTGCGACGTCATGGTGTCCAGGGTATTCGAGCGCGTGCGCTGCCTCCGACCGCAGTCCGCAGTTCGCAGACCGGGGCCGTGCTGCCGCCGACGGCAGACCGCAGAATGTGGCGGTATTTGCCGCCGACCGCCGACCGCCGACCGCCGACCGCCGACCGTGGTCCGTGGTCCGTGGGGTCCGTGGTCCGTGGTCCGGGGCCGTGCTGCCTCCGGCCACGGTCATGGCCCGTGCTCCGGTCATGGCCCGTGCTCGGGGCGCGGTCTCCAGGTCATGGGCCGGGCTGCCTTTCGCCGGAGCCCGGTAGCCTGGCCGGGTGACAGGCTCGGAAGCACCTCCTTCGTTCCGCCTCGCGTACGTGCCGGGGGTGACGCCCACCAAATGGGTGCGGATCTGGAACGAGCGGCTGCCCGACGTCCCGCTGACCCTCGTCGGGGTGTCCGCCGCCGAGGCACCCGGGATGCTGCGCGACCGCGGCGCCGACGCGGGTTTCGTACGGCTGCCGATCGACCGTACGGATCTCAGCGCGATCCCGCTCTACGTCGAGACGACGGTGGTCGTGGTCCCGAAGGACCACATCGTGGCGGCGGTCGACGAGGTGTCCGTCGAGGAACTGGCCGACGAGATCGTGCTGCACCCCCTCGACGACACCCTCGACTGGGAGCGCCCGCCCGGACGCCCGGCGCTCGAGCGTCCCGCCACGACGGCGGACGCGATCGAGCTGGTGGCGGCGGGGGTCGGACTGCTCGTCGTCCCGCAGTCGCTCGCCCGCCTCCACCACCGCAAGGACCTCACGTACCGCCCGGTCTCGGACGTCCCCCAGTCGCAGGTCGCGCTGTCGTGGCCGGAGGAG
>NZ_LIQY01000276.1 GCF_001418495.1 Streptomyces pathocidini
CCGCGGGCACCGCTCCACCCCCTCCCCCTCGAACCTTCTCCCGCCGTGTCCCCCACACGGCTCTCGTACGCTCCCTATTCCCGTTCTGTAACGGCCTGAACGCCAGGGGTCAGCGGCACCGGGGGAATCAGGACAGGGCAGGCCGAGGGCGGTCGGGCACGGAAGGGGTGGCACGTATCAGCCATTGATACGGTCGCTCGGACCGCGAAACCGGTCTGAGACAATTGACCGCGTGATCTCCGTAATCGACCTGCGCGGCGGCGCCCTCCCCGAGGGTGCGGCCCTGCGCGACCTGCTGCCCCGTGCCGAGTTCGACGTCGAGGCCGCCCTGGAGAAGGTGCGGCCGATCTGCGAGGACGTACGCCATCGCGGCACGGCGGCGCTCATCGACTACGCGGAGAAGTTCGACGGGGTCCGCATCGAACGGGTGCGGGTGCCCGCCGAGGCGCTCGAGCGCGCCCTGAAGGAGCTGGACCCGCGGGTGCGGGCCGCCCTGGAGGAGTCCATCCGCCGCGCCCGGCTGGTCCACCGCGAGCAGCGGCGCACCGACCACACCACCCAGGTCGTGCCCGGCGGCACGGTCACCGAGCGGTGGGTCCCGGTCGAGCGGGTCGGCCTCTACGTGCCGGGCGGCCTCGCCGTCTACCCGTCCTCGGTCGTCATGAACGTCGTGCCCGCCCAGGAGGCCGGGGTCGACGGCGTGGCCATCTCCTCGCCCCCGCAAGCCGGGTTCGGCGGCCTGCCGCACCCCACGATCCTGGCCGCCTGCGCGCTGCTCGGGGTGGACGAGGTCTACGCCGCCGGCGGCGCCCAGGCCATCGCCATGTTCGCGTACGGGACGGACGAGTGCCGGCCCGTGAACCTCGTGACCGGACCCGGCAACATCTACGTCGCCTCCGCCAAGCGGCTCCTCAAGGGCCGGATCGGCATCGACGCCGAGGCGGGCCCCACCGAGATCGCGGTCCTGGCCGACGACACCGCCGACCCGACCCACGTCGCCGCCGACCTGATCAGCCAGGCCGAGCACGACACGCTGGCCGCCGCCGTCCTCGTCACCGACTCCACGGAGCTGGCCGAGGCCGTCGAGCGCGAACTGAAGACCCAGGTGGCCGCCACCAGGCACCGCGAGCGGATCACCGAGGCGCTGGCCGGGCGGCAGTCCGCGATCGTGCTGGTCGACGGCCTGGACGAGGGCCTGCGCGTGGTCGACGCCTACGCCGCCGAGCACCTGGAGATCCAGACCAGGGACGCCGCCGCCGTGGCCGCCCGGGTCCGCAACGCGGGCGCGATCTTCGTCGGCCCCTACGCCCCCGTCTCCCTCGGCGACTACTGCGCGGGCTCCAACCACGTGCTGCCCACCGGCGGCTGCGCCTGCCACTCCTCCGGCCTGTCCGTGCAGTCCTTCCTCCGCGGCATCCACGTAGTGGACTACACCCGCGACGCCCTCGCCGAGATCACCGACCACGTGGTGACCCTCGCCGAGGCCGAGGACCTGCCCGCCCACGGGGCGGCACTCAAATCAAGGTTTGAGTGGAAGGTGCCCGGAGCGTGACCCGGATCGACGACCTCCCCATCCGGGGGGAGCTGCGCGGCAAGTCCCCGTACGGCGCCCCCCAGCTGGACGTGCCCGTCCAGCTGAACACCAACGAGAACCCCTACGCGCTGCCCGAGCCGCTCGTCGCCCGCATCGCCGAGCGCGTGGCCGAGGCCGCCCGCGGCCTCAACCGCTACCCCGACCGGGATGCGGTCGAGCTGCGCGAGGGCCTTGCCGCGTACCTGACCGGGACCACCGGGTACGAGGTCACCCGGCGCCAGGTCTGGGCGGCCAACGGTTCCAACGAGGTCATCCAGCAGCTGCTGCAGACCTTCGGCGGCCCCGGCCGCACCGCCATCGGCTTCGAGCCCTCGTACTCGATGCACGCGCTCATCTCCCGCTCCACCGGCACCGATTGGATCTCGGGCCCGCGCAACGAGGACTTCACCATCGACGTCGAGGCGGCCCGGCGCGCGGTCGCCGAGCTGAGGCCCGACGTGGTCTTCGTCTGCTCGCCCAACAACCCCACCGGCACCGCCGTGGAGCGCGACACGGTGCTGGCCCTGTACGAGGCCGCGCAGGAGGCCCGGGCGGCGACCGGCGGCGCGCTGGTCGTCGTCGACGAGGCGTACGTCGAGTTCTCGCACCGGCCCTCGCTGCTCCCCCTGCTGGAGGGGCGGCCCAACCTGGTCGTCTCGCGCACCATGTCCAAGGCGTTCGGCGCCGCCGGGCTGCGCCTGGGCTACCTCGCCGCCGACCCCGCCGTCGTGGACGCCGTACAGCTGGTGCGACTGCCCTACCACCTGTCCGCCGTCACCCAGGCGACCGCGCTGGCCGCGCTGGAGCACACCGCCACGCTGCTGGGCTATGTCGAGCAACTCAAGGCCGAACGGGACAAGCTCGTCGCCGAGTTGACGGCCATCGGCTGCGAAGTGACCGAATCCGACGCCAACTTCGTGCAGTTCGGGCTGTTCAAGGACAGCCACGCCGCCTGGCAGGCCCTGCTGGACCGGGGCGTGCTGGTCCGCGACAACGGAGTGCCGGGGCGGCTGCGGGTCACCGCGGGAACCCCGGAGGAGAACCGAGCGTTCCTCGAAGCGGTACGCGAAATCATCAAGGAGCACAGCGCATGAGCCGCACGGGCCGCGTGGAGCGCACGACCAAGGAAACCTCCGTGGTCGTCGAGATCGACCTCGACGGCACCGGCAGGACCGACATCACGACCGGGGTCGGCTTCTACGACCACATGCTCGACCAGCTGGGCCGCCACGGCCTGTTCGACCTCACCGTCAAGACCGACGGCGACCTGCACATCGACAGCCACCACACCATCGAGGACACCGCCCTCGCGCTCGGCGCCGCCTTCAAGAAGGCGCTCGGCGACAAGGTCGGCATCTACCGCTTCGGCAACTGCACCGTGCCGCTGGACGAGTCCCTGGCGCAGGTGACCGTCGACCTCTCCGGCCGGCCCTACCTGGTGCACACCGAGCCGGAGAACATGGCCCCGATGATCGGCGCCTACGACACCACGATGACCCGGCACATCCTGGAGTCCTTCGTCGCCCAGGCCCAGATCGCGCTGCACGTCCACGTGCCGTACGGGCGCAACGCCCACCACATCGTCGAGTGCCAGTTCAAGGCCCTGGCCCGGGCGCTGCGCTACGCCTCCGAGCGGGACCCGCGCGCGGCCGGCATCCTGCCCTCCACGAAGGGCGCGCTGTGAGCGGCGCACGTGCGGCCGCCGGGCCGCGGACAGACGCGATGCCCGCACCTCCGCGCCGTGCGGGCGGAGACGAGGGCGCCTCCGGCCGTGGGCCGGGGAAGAACGAAGGGGCACTGTGAACACCCTCTCCACCCTGCTGATCGTCGTCGGCCTCTTCCTGCTCGGCGGCGTCATCTCCTTCTCCAAGCAGAAGATGCCCAAGGGCGTCATCGTGGCGGTCGGCCTCGGCGCCGTGCTCTGCCTGGTCGCGGGCGTCGTACGGCTCCAGGGGGTGTTCGGATGACCGCAGGCACCGCGAAGCGGATCGTCGTCTTCGACTACGGCTTCGGCAACGTCCGCTCCGCCGAGCGCGCCCTCGCCCGGGTCGGCGCGGATGTCGAGATCACCCGCGACTACGACACGGCCATGAACGCCGACGGCCTGCTCGTGCCCGGCGTCGGCGCCTTCGCCGCCTGCATGAAGGGGATCAAGGAGGCCCGCGGCGACTGGATCGTCGGCC
This sequence comes from Streptomyces pathocidini, assembly GCF_001418495.1. Classification (GTDB taxonomy): domain Bacteria; phylum Actinomycetota; class Actinomycetes; order Streptomycetales; family Streptomycetaceae; genus Streptomyces; species Streptomyces pathocidini. The sequence goes on from NZ_LIQY01000276.1 coordinate 3,757, forward strand.
GCCGGCTGTCCGGCGGGCGGCCCGTCATGGGCATCTGCGTCGGCATGCAGATCCTCTTCGCCCGCGGCATCGAGCACGGCATCGAGACCGAGGGCCTGGACGAGTGGCCGGGCACCGTCGGCCCGCTCAAGGCCGACGTCGTCCCGCACATGGGCTGGAACACCGTCCAACCGCCCAAGGACTCGCGGCTGTTCGCCGGCCTGCCCGCCGACGCCCGGTTCTACTTCGTCCACTCCTACGCCGCGCACGACTGGGAGCTGGAGACCGGCAACGCCGCCATACGGCCCCCCGAGGTCACCTGGGCGACGCACGGCGAGCGCTTCGTCGCCGCCGTCGAGAACGGCCCGCTGTGCGCCACCCAGTTCCACCCCGAGAAGTCCGGCGACGCGGGCGCGGTGCTGCTCCGCAACTGGCTGGACACGCTGTGACCGGCGCGCCCGTCGTCCGCGCGGCGGCGACCGTGACACCGGGCCGACACCCTCGATCCGTGCCGACACCCTCGATCCGTGTCAACACCCTCATGCGTTTCGTGCCGACACCCTCATTCGTAAGGTCCTCCTCATGACCCACCGTCTGGAACTCCTCCCCGCCGTCGATGTCCGCGACGGCCAGGCTGTGCGTCTGGTGCACGGCGAGTCCGGCTCCGAGACCTCGTACGGCGACCCGCTCGCCGCCGCCCTGGCCTGGCAGCGGGCCGGCGCCGAGTGGCTGCACCTGGTCGACCTCGACGCCGCCTTCGGCACCGGCGACAACCGCGCGCGGATCGCCGAGGTCGCCCGCGCCATGGACCTCAAGGTCGAGCTGTCCGGCGGCATCCGCGACGACGACAGCCTGGCCGCGGCGCTGGCCACCGGCTGCACCCGCGTCAACCTGGGCACCGCCGCCCTGGAGACCCCCGAGTGGGTCGCCAAGGTCATCGCCGAGCACGGCGACCGCATCGCCGTCGGCCTGGACGTCCGCGGCACCACCCTGCGCGGCCGCGGCTGGACCCGCGACGGCGGCGACCTCTACGAGACGCTGGCCCGCCTCGACTCCGAGGGCTGCGCGCGCTACGTGGTCACCGACATCGCCAAGGACGGCACCCTCCAGGGCCCCAACCTGGAGCTGTTGAAGAACGTCTGCGCGGCCACCGACCGGCCCGTCGTCGCCTCCGGCGGCGTCTCCTCCCTCGACGACCTGCGCGCCATCGCCTCGCTCGTGCCCGAGGGCGTCGAGGGCGCGATCGTCGGCAAGGCGCTGTACGCCAAGGCGTTCACGCTCGAAGAGGCGCTCGCGGCGGTCGAGGAGGCCGCGTCCGCATGAGCGGCGAATCCGTACGGCGGGTGCAGTCCGACAGCCCCTGGGAGGAGGCGATCGGTTTCGCCCGCGCCGTCGCGGCGGGGGACCGCGTACTCGTCGGCGGCACCATGCCGTTCACGGACGGCGTCCTGCACGGCGAGGGCGACCCGTACGAGCAGGCGCTGGCCGCGTTCCGCAACACCTTCACCGCGCTGGGCAGGTTCGGCCTGGGCCGGGAGGACGTGATCCGCACCCGCATGTACCTCACCCACGCGCGCGACGTGGACGAAGTCGCCCGCGCGCACAAGGAGTTGTTCGACGCGGTGCGGCCGGCGGCGACGCTCGTGGTGGTGTCGGGATTCGTGGACCCACGGGTCCTGGTCGAGGTCGAAGTAGAAGCCTTCACTGCCCGCGATCCCGCGGGGAAGGACGACTCCCGTTCCCCTGGCCGCGATCTACCGGTGGACGGCCCCCGTGCTCCGGGCAGCGATCTTCCGGGGGATGACCCTCGTACCCCCGGCAGCGATCTCCCGGGAGACGACCCCCGTTCCCCCGGCAGCGATCTCCCGGAGGACGACCCCCGTACCCCCGAAAGGGGCGCGTCATGACGCTGGCGGTCCGAGTCATTCCCTGCCTGGACGTGGACGGCGGCCGGGTGGTCAAGGGCGTCAACTTCCAGAACCTGCGCGACGCGGGCGACCCCGTCGAGATGGCCAAGCTCTACGACGCCGAGGGCGCCGACGAGCTGACCTTCCTCGACATCACCGCCTCCTCGGGCGACCGCGAGACGACCTACGACGTCGTACGCCGCACCGCCGAACAGGTCTTCATCCCGCTGACGGTCGGCGGCGGCGTCCGCACCACCGAGGACGTCGACAAGCTGCTGCGCGCCGGTGCGGACAAGGTCGGCGTCAACACCGCGGCCATCGCCCGGCCCGAGCTGATCCGCGAGATCTCCGAGCGCTTCGGCAGCCAGGTGCTCGTCCTGTCCGTGGACGCGCGCCGTACGGAGTCGGGGAGTTTCGAGGTCACCACCCACGGCGGCCGCCGCGGCACCGGCCTCGACGCCGTCGAATGGGCCCACCGGGCTGCCGAGTTGGGCGTGGGAGAGATCCTGCTCAACTCGATGGACGCGGACGGGACGAAGGACGGCTACGACGTCGAGATGATCGAGGCCGTCCGCAAGCACGTGACCATCCCCGTCATCGCCTCCGGCGGCGCGGGCAAGGTGGCGGACTTCGCCCCGGCGGTGGCGGCCGGGGCGGACGCCGTCCTGGCGGCGTCGGTCTTCCACTTCGGCGACCTGCGGATCGCGGAGGTCAAGGAGGCGCTGCGGGAGGCGGGCCACCCGGTCCGCTGAGGCCTGCGGCGGGCTTACGTGACCCGGCCGCGGCCGGTCGCCTGCGGCGGCTTACGCGATCTGGCCGCGGCCGGTTCGGCACCGCCGGAGCCCGCCGCCGTGGTCGCCCGCCGTCGCGGCGGGGACATTCTGGGGACTCCGTCCCCAGCCCCCTGCGGCGGCGAGCGCGGACGCGTGGCCGTGGACGGGGTGTGGGCGTTCGTCTGCCGCTGGGGGTGCGGGCGGCCGGGGGCGTGCCGCCCTGGCTCCCCGGCCCGCTGCGCGACCGCCCCGACCGGCTCTGCCACCCCCGGTCGCCGTCGATCGTCGCCTACAACGGGATTCCGAGGGGTGCGGCGTGTGCCTTGGCGACTGCCTCCTTGTCGCCGTCCACCTCCACGCGGGCGGCGTCCTGCCGACCGAAGAGGAAGAGCGTCAGCTCGCCGGGCTCGCCGGTGACCGTGACGACCGGCGTGCCGCGGTTGGCGACGGCGGTGCGGCCGTCGGGGCGCCGGACGACCAGGCCGACGGGGGACTTCCGGCCCAGCAGCCGGGCCGCCTTCTCCAGCCGCGACCACAGCACGTCCGCGAACACCGGGTCGATCTCGCGCGCCGTCCAGTCGGGCTGCGCGCGCCGTACGTCCTCGGCGTGCACGAAGAACTCCACCGTGTTCGCGGCCTCGTCCACCTGCTTCAGGGCGAACGGGGAGTTGCGCGGCGGGCCGGTACGGATCAGCTGGATCAGCTCCTCGTACGGCTTCTCCGTGAGCTCGGCCTGCACTCGGTCCCGGCGGGCGGCCAGCGGCTTGAACACGATCCCGGCGGCCGCGTCGGCCCGCCGCTCGCGTAGCACGATGTGCGCGGCGAGATCGTGGGTGGTCCAGCCCTGGCACAGCGTCGGGGCCGCGGGCCCCGCGGACTCCAACAGTTCGGCGAGGAGAAGGCGTTCACGCTTCGCATGGGTCGACATGCGCTCAGCCTACGGCGCGATGACGCTGGGCGCTGGGCCGATTACGGGAGACGGCCCGGCCGCCGGCGCACGGGCCGTGGCAGTCCGGCCACCGGTAGTCCGGGCGAGGGGCTGGGGCGGGTCCGCGTCCGGGCACGGGCACAATGGATCCCATGTCCCGTACGACCGGCGCCACGCCGCCCGCCTCCGCCCTCGACCCCGCCATCGCCGCGCGCCTCAAGCGGAACGAGGACGGCCTCTTCCCGGCCGTCGCCCAGCAGTACGACACCGGTGAGGTGCTCATGCTCGGCTGGATGGACGACGAGGCGCTGCACCGCACGCTCACGACGGGCCGCTGCACGTACTGGAGTCGCAGCCGCCGCGAGTACTGGGTCAAGGGCGACACCTCGGGCCACGTCCAGCATGTGAAGTCCGTGGCCCTGGACTGCGACGCGGACACGGTCCTGGTCAAGGTCGACCAGGAAGGCGCCGCCTGCCACACGGGCGACCGCACCTGCTTCGACGCGGGTTCGCTGCCGCTGGGCTAGGCGGTTGGCCCACCGGTGGTGGGGTGTCGCGGCGGTTGGCGGTGGCGCGGGCCGACGCCGGTCCGCCCCCCGGGCTGGGGTGGGTGCGGTTCCGCCGGGCTCTGCCGTTGTGATTGCTCGCCTCGCCACGGTTGGCTCGAAGGTTCGGGTCCGGCGCCTTCGTCTGGCTCCGGGCCGAGCCTCTGCCAGTAGAGGTCGACAGCGCACGGGCGGCCGACGTCATCGTCGTCGGCGTCGGGTGCGGGACGGCCAACGTTCCCCGATGCGGGGTACGGGCCGCTTAGCGCCCCCGTGGTGGGGTGCGGTTGGCCGGTGCTCTCCGGCGCGGGGCGCGGGACGGCCAACGGCACCGGTGTGGGGTGTGGGTTGGCCGGGACTTGTCGTTGGGGGTGGTGGTTGTTGGCGCGGTTCCCGCGCCGGGAGGCGGTTAGGCTGCGGGCATGACCACCGGCACTGTCACCCCCGATCTCGACGCGTTCCGCAAACTCGCTCAGGACCGCCGGGTCATCCCGGTGAGCCGGAGGCTGCTGGCGGACGGTGATACGCCGGTCGGGCTCTACCGGAAGCTGGCGGCTGAGCGGCCCGGGACCTTCCTGCTGGAGTCCGCCGAGAACGGGCGCTCGTGGTCCCGCTACTCCTTCGTCGGGGTGCGCAGCGCCGCGACCCTGACCGAGCGCGACGGGCAGGCGCACTGGCTGGGCGCCCCGCCCGTCGGCGTACCGGCCGAAGGCGATCCGCTGCAGGCGCTGCGCGCCACCGTCGAGGCCCTGCACACCCCGCGCGACCTGCACGACGACGCCGGGCTCCCGCCGTTCACCGGCGGCATGGTCGGCTACCTCGGCTACGACGTCGTACGCCGCCTGGAGCGCATCGGCGACAGCACCCGGGACGACCTGGAGCTCCCCGAGCTGACCATGCTGCTCACCGCCGACCTCGCCGTGCTCGACCACTGGGACGGCTCGGTGCTGCTGATCGCCAACGCGATCAACCACAACGACCTGGACACCGGTGTCGACGAGGCGTACGCGGACGCCGTCGCGCGCCTCGACGCGATGGCCGAGGACCTCGCCCGCCCGGCCCCCGTGAACGCCGCAGCGCTGCCCGCCTCGCACCTGCCCGAGTACACCGCGCTCTGGGGCGGCCCCGCCTACCAGGACGCCGTCGAGGACATCAAGGAGCGGATCCGCGCGGGCGAGGCCTTCCAGGTCGTGCCCTCGCAGCGGTTCGAGACGCCGTGCCCGGCGTCCGCGCTCGACGTCTACCGGGTGCTGCGGGCCACCAACCCGAGCCCGTACATGTACCTGTTCCGCTTCCCCGGCGTGGCCGGCGGGGAGGGCTTCGACGTGGTCGGGTCCAGCCCCGAGGCGCTGGTCAAGGTCGAGGACGGGCGCGCGATGCTGCACCCCATCGCCGGTACGCGCCCGCGCGGGGCGACCCCGCAGGAGGACACCGCCCTGGCCGACGAGCTGCTCGCCGACCCCAAGGAGCGGGCCGAGCACCTGATGCTGGTCGACCTCGGCCGCAACGACCTCGGGCGGGTCTGCGAGCCGGGCAGCGTCGAGGTCGTCGACTTCATGTCGGTCGAGCGCTACAGCCACGTCATGCACATCGTGTCCACGGTGGTGGGGCGGCTCGGCGAAGGCCGCACCGCCTTCGACGTGCTCACCGCCTGTTTCCCCGCCGGGACGCTGTCCGGGGCGCCGAAGCCGCGGGCGATGCAGATCATCGAGGAGCTGGAGCCGAGCCGGCGCGGGCTGTACGGCGGGTGCGTCGGCTACCTCGACTTCGCCGGGGACTCGGACACGGCCATCGCGATCCGCACGGCGCTGCTGCGGGGCGGCACCGCCTACGTCCAGGCCGGAGCGGGCGTCGTCGCCGACTCGGACCCGGTCGCGGAGGACCAGGAGTGCCGCAACAAGGCGGCGGCGGTGCTGAGGGCTGTCGCCATGGCCACGGGTCTCTCCGCCTCGCGTTAGCCTCGCGGGGCCTGGCTTCCCCGCGCGGTGGGGACGCGTCACCGTTCCGGTGTGGGCA
>NZ_LIQY01000277.1 GCF_001418495.1 Streptomyces pathocidini
CTCTGGGTGGGCCTGGGTCGCGACGAGGTACGGGTGGGTGTCGCGCGGGTACTCCACGTACTCCACCAGCTTGTTGTCCGGGGAGGTGCCGGAGAAGGTCAGCCCGGTCTTCTCCAGCTCGGCCCGGTAGGAGTTGTTGACCTCGTACCGGTGGCGGTGGCGCTCCTCGACGTAGGGCTGGTCCGCGTAGGTCTCGCGGACGATGGAGCCCTCGGCGAGCTTGGCCGGGTACATGCCGAGCCGCATGGTGCCGCCCATGTCACCCTCGCCGGCGACGATGTCGAGCTGCTCGGCCATGGTGGAGATCACCGGGTGGGTGGTGGCCGGGTCGAACTCGGTGGAGTTGGCGTCCGCGATGCCGCCCAGGTTGCGGGCGGCCTCGATGACCACGCACTGCAGGCCCAGGCACAGGCCCAGCAGCGGGATCTTGTTCTCGCGGGCGTAAGTGATCGCGCCGACCTTGCCGTTGACGCCGCGCTCGCCGAAGCCGCCGGGGATGCAGACCGCGTCGACGTCGCCGAGCTGCTTCTCGGCGCCCTCGGGGGTCCGGCAGTCGTCGGAGATGACCCACTTGATCTTCACGCGCGCGTTGTTGGCGAAGCCGCCCGCGCGCAGCGCCTCGGTGACCGAGAGGTAGGCGTCGGGCAGGTCGATGTACTTGCCGACCAGGGCGACGGTGACCTCGTGCTCGGGCTGGTGGACGCGGCGCAGCAGGTCGTCCCACTGAGTCCAGTCCACGTCGCGGAAGGGCAGGTCGAGGCGGCGCACCGCGTACGCGTCCAGGCCCTCGCCGTGCAGCACCTTGGGGATGTCGTAGATCGACTTGGCGTCGATGGCGGCGACCACGGCGGCCTCGTCCACGTCGCACATCAGCGAGATCTTGCGCTTGATGGACTGGGGCACCTCGCGGTCGGCGCGGAGCACGATCGCATCTGGCTGAATACCGATGTTTCGAAGCGCCGCGACCGAGTGCTGGGTGGGCTTGGTCTTCAGCTCGCCGGAGGGGCCGATGTAGGGCAGCAGGGAGACGTGCACGAAGAAGACGTTGTCCCGGCCCACCTCGTGCCGGACCTGGCGCACGGCCTCCAGGAAGGGCAGCGACTCGATGTCGCCGACGGTGCCGCCGACCTCGGTGATGACCACGTCGACGTCCTCGGTGGCCATCCGCCGGATGCGGTGCTTGATCTCGTTGGTGATGTGCGGGATGACCTGCACGGTGTCGCCCAGGTACTCGCCGCGGCGCTCCTTGGCGATGACGGTGGAGTAGACCTGGCCGGTGGTGACGTTGGCCGAGCCGTCGAGGTCGACGTCGAGGAACCGCTCGTAGTGGCCGATGTCGAGGTCGGTCTCGGCGCCGTCGTTGGTGACGAAGACCTCACCGTGCTGGAACGGGTTCATCGTGCCGGGGTCGACGTTCAGGTACGGGTCGAGCTTCTGCATCGTGACCCGCAGGCCCCGGGCCTTGAGCAGCGCTCCCAGGCTGGAGGCGGTGAGCCCCTTGCCGAGCGAGGAGGCCACACCCCCGGTGACGAAGAGGTGCTTGGTCGTCATGGATTTGGGCGGCAGTGCCAAGAGGGGGCTCCCGTGGTCGCGAGGTGAAGTGCGGTCCGGCCTTACCCTGGGTCGGAGATGGTTCCGAAGGGGGTTCCGTCGCTGCGGTTCGGGGGTTCCTTCACCTGAGGTGGGGGCCCACCGGTCCACGGGCTACCAGGGTAACAGCGGGTGGAAGAGGCTGCTTCAGGCCACACCCCGGAACGGACCATTCCGGCGGGTCGCCCATACGTGCCGGTACCTTGCTTGGACCGTCGCGCGGATCACTACGCAGCGTCGTATCCTGCTCGGACACATCCGCGAGCCGGCCGGCATGGCACCACCCCGCCCTCCCCCCGGAACTCGAGCTCGTCAAAGTTCCCTTGACCGCAAGACGCCCCGATGGGGCGACCAGGCCGTTCGACTGGAGATACACGTGGCCGGGCGTATCGAGGATTACGCACTCATCGGAGATATGCAGACCGCCGCCCTCGTCTGCCGGGACGGTACGGCCGACTGGTTGTGCCTTCCCCGCTTCGACTCGCACGCCGTCTTCGCCGGGCTCCTCGGCACCGACGAGCACGGGTTCTGGCGGCTGGGCCCGGCGTACCGCGAGGGCACCGAGCCGCCGGCGGCCGACCGGCGCCGCTACCGGGGCGACTCCCTCGTCCTAGAGTCGGAGTGGGACACCCCGCGCGGCACGGTGCGGGTGATCGACTTCATGCCGCCGCGCGACGGCGCCCCGCAGCTGATCCGGATCGTGGAAGGCGTCAGCGGCCGGGTGCCGATGCGCTCGGCGCTGCGGATGCGCTTCTCCTACGGCTGGGTCGTGCCGTGGGTACACAAGACCGACGGGCGGACCGTGGCGGTCGCGGGGCCCGACTCGGTCTGGTTCGACTCCCCGGTCGACACGCACGGCGAGCAGCTCACCACGTACGCCGACTTCACCATCTCGCCCGGCGAGCGGATGGCCTTCACCATCAGCTGGCAGGCCTCGCACCGGGCCGCGCCGCCGCTGCCCGAGCCCGAGGCTTCGCTGTCGGCGACCGAGGAGTTCTGGCGCGACTGGGTCGCCCAGTGCACGTACCACGGGCCCTACCGGGACGCGGTCGTCCGCTCGCTGATCACGCTGAAGGCGCTCACGTACGGGCCGACCGGCGGCATCGTCGCGGCCCCGACGACCTCCCTGCCCGAGGACATCGGCGGCTCCCGGAACTGGGACTACCGCTTCACCTGGCTGCGGGACGCGGCAATCACCCTGTCCTCGCTGCTGCGCACCGGCTACCGCGACGAGGCGCGCGCCTGGCGCGAGTGGCTGCTGCGCGCGGTCGCGGGCGACCCGGAGAACCTGCAGATCATGTACGGGATCGCGGGCGAACGGGAGTTGGGCGAGACCGAGCTGCCGTGGCTGCCGGGCTACGAGGGCTCCCAGCCGGTCCGGATCGGCAACGGCGCGGCCGGGCAGCTCCAGCTGGATGTGTACGGCGAGGTCACCGAGGCGCTGCATCTGGCCCACATGACCGGCCTGGCGCGCAACGACTACGCCTCCGTGCTCCAGCTGAAGCTGATCAGCTATCTGGAGGACCACTGGGACGAGCCGGACGAGGGCATCTGGGAAGTCCGCGGCCCGCGCCGCCACTTCGTGCACTCCAAGGTCATGGCGTGGGTCGCGGTGGACCGCACGGTCAAGCTGATCGAGTCCGGCGACGCGGACGGCCCGCTGGAGCGGTGGCGCGAGCTGCGCGACGAGATCCACCGGGCGGTGTGCGAGAAGGGGTACGACAAGGAGCGCAACACCTTCACGCAGTACTACGGCTCCAAGGAGCTGGACGCCTCGCTGCTGCTGATCCCCCAGATGGGCTTCCTGCCGCCGGACGACAAGCGCGTCATCGGCACGATCGAGGCGATCCAGCGCGAGCTGTCCACCGAGGACGGCTTCGTGCTGCGCTACCCGACCGCCGGCGAGGAGGCGGGCGTCGACGGGCTCGAGGGCGACGAAGGCGCCTTCCTGGCCTGCTCGTTCTGGCTCGCGGACGACCTCGCGATGATCGGCCGCGTGGACGAGGCGCGCACACTCTTCGAGAAGCTGCTCTCGCTCCGCAACGACCTGGGGCTGCTCGCCGAGGAGTGGGACCCGCGCCTGCAGCGGCAAGTGGGCAACTTCCCGCAGGCTTTCAGCCACGTGCCGTTGATCGACACCGCCCTGCGGCTGACGGCCTCGGGGGCGTACGGAGGCTAACTCCTCTCCCCCTCCCTTTTCGGACGCTTTTCCGATGCTTTGGACGGCGCCCCACGTCTCTTCTACGACGGCGTGGGGCGCCGTCGTACGCGGGTGGCCTGATAGCGCTCTGCCCCGGCGGAGCGGGCGGCCGTCGGGAGTAGCGTCAAGGCTTCCCGACAGAAAAGGAGTTGGCCGTGCCCGACCCCCGCCCCACTCTGGAAGCCGTCGCCGCACATGCCGGCGTCTCCCGGGCCACCGTCTCACGCGTGGTCAACGGCGGCGCGGGCGTCCGCGCTTCGGTACGGGAGAGGGTCCAGGAGGCGGTGGCCGACCTCGGCTACGTGCCCAACCGCGCCGCCCGCTCCCTGGTGACCCGCCGTACGGGAGCGGTCGCCGTGGTGATCGCCGAACCAGAGCGGCGGGTGTTCTCCGACCCCTTCTTCGCCCAGCAGTTACGCGGTATCAGCCGTGAACTGGCGGTGTACGACACCCAGTTGCTGCTGATGCTCGTGGAGCACCCCAACGACTACCCGCGGATCGGCCGCTATCTGTCGGGCGGGCACGTGGACGGCGCCCTGATGTTCTCGCTGCACCGCGACGACCCGCTGCCGGCCATGGCCGCCGAGGCGGGCCTGCCCGCCGTCTACGGCGGCCGTCCCGGCTGGGCGGACGCCGAACGCGAACTGCTGTACGTGGACACCGACAACCGCGGCGGGGCCCGGCTGGCGGTGGAGCACCTGCTGGAGCGCGGGCGGCGGCGGATCGCGACCATCACCGGGCCGCTGGACCAGACCTCGGCGGTGGACCGGCTGGACGGCTACCGGGACGCGCTGGAGGCGGCGGACCCCGCGCTGGGCGCCGACCCGGCACTGGTCGCCCACGGCGACTTCACCGCCGAGGGCGGCGAGCGCGCCATGGCCCAGTTACTGGAGCGCTCCCCCGGCCTGGACGCGGTCTTCGCCGCCTCCGACCTGATGGCCACGGGCACGCTGTGCGCCCTGCGGGCCGCCGGGCGCCGGGTTCCGGAGGACGTGGCGCTGGTCGGCTACGACGACATGCCGCCGGCGCTGTGGGCGGATCCGCCGCTCACCACGGTCCGCCAGGACGTCCAGGCCATGGGCCGGATCATGGCCGCACTGCTGCTGCAGTGCCTGGGCGTGTACCACGAGGAGGGGGCGCGCCGCAGGACAGGGCCGGTCGACGGCCGCGCCCCCACCACCCCGGTCATCACGCCGGCCCGGCTGGTCGTACGGGCCTCGACCTGACGGTTCGCGGCGCTGCCGGTAACGTCCGCGGCATGGCATCGCAGGTCAGGGGCACCGACAGGACGGGCACGGACGGCACGGGAGCGGACGGCACCGCGGCGGACGCGCCGTCGGGGATCACCGTACGGCGCGCACTGGAACTGCCCGCGCTCCGGCGCGGGCTGCCCGAGGTCGTCGCCTCGGCGGACCAGTTGGACCGGCCGGTGCGCTGGGTGCACGCGGGCGAAGTGCCGGACATCGCCTCCCTGCTCAAGGGCGGCGAACTCCTCCTCACCACCGGCCTGGCCCTGGGCACCCGCCCCGCGGAACAGCGCGGCTTCGTACGGGAACTGGCCGACCGGGGCATTGCCGCCCTGGTCGTGGAGCTGGGCGCCCGCTTCGCCGAGTTGCCGCCCGCGCTGCTGGAGGCCGCGCGCTCCCGCGGCCTGCCGCTCGTACAGCTGCACCGCCAAGTGCCGTTCGTGAGCGTCACCGAGGAGATCCACACCGAGATCGTCAACGGCCACTACTCGATGCTGCGCAGTGCCGAAGAGGTCCACCGGCGCTGCACGGAGCTGCTGCTGCGCGGCGGCTCGGCCCCCGACGTACTGCGGCTGCTGGCCGGCTTCACGGGCAATCCGGTCTTTCTGGAGACCCCCGACGGCCAACTGCTGTACGCGGCGGGTCGGGAGGGGGACGAGGCGGCCGATCCGGTACCGGTGTGGGACGGGCTGCGCGGCACCCGGCAGCGGTCGGCGCGCACCGCCTCGGAGCGTCCGGCGGGCGCCGTGCTGGTGGACGTCCCGGGCGGCGGGCCCGGCCCCGGCGCCGTACGGGCCCGGCTGGTGATCCTCCCGGTGGACGGCCCGCTCGCGCCGGTGCACCGGATCGCGGCCGAGCGAACGGCCGCACTGCTGGCGGTCGTTCTGATGCAGGCGCGGCAGGAGGAGGAGCTGGCGGCCCGCGGCCGCGGCGACTTCCTCACCGACCTGGCCGAGGGCCGTACGGCAGCGGAGGACGCCCCGGCCCACGCGCGCGTGCTCGGCTTCCGGCCACCCGACGGGGCGCTGCTGCTGCCGGTGGTCATGCGGCTGCCCGCCGAGGTGATCCCGCCGGGTGACTGGGCGGTCCTGGTGCGGGCGGTCCAGGAGGAGCTGACGACGGTCGGGCTGCCCGCGCTGCTGGGCGTACGGCCGGTGGAGGGCCGGGTTCCGCTGCTGCTCGGGCTGCGCGCGGAGTCCGAGCGCCCGGCGGCGGCCGACCGGGTGGCTGCCGCCCTGCGGGCGGGCGTCGAGCGCGCCGGGCTCGACCGCACCGGGGTCGCCGCTGCGGCGGTGGTCGTCGGCGCGGCAGGCGACTGGGCGGGCGTCGGCCCGGGGCTGCGGCACGCGGCGGAGGCGGCGGCCGCGGCGCAGGGGCTGCCGCCGCGGCACTGGTACGACGCGCGCCACCTGGACATCGACCTGCTGCTGTGGCGGCTGCGCGAACACCCCGACCTGGCGGCCTTCGTGGAGCGCGCGCTGGGCCCCCTGCTCGGCCACGACCGCACCGCCCGCCCGGCGCTGCTGCCGACGCTGGAGGCGTATCTCGCCCACGCGGGCCGCAAGGCGGAGACGGCCCGCGACCTCCACCTCAACCGCCAGACCCTGTACGACCGGCTGTCCCGCATCTCCCGCCTCCTGGCCACGGACCTGGACGACCCGCAGGCGGTCCTGACGCTCAACCTGGCGCTGCAGGCCCGCAGGCACACCGGCTGACGCCGGGCGCCGAGGCCGAAACGCGCTCGCCTCACGCCTTCCGGTCGCGCAGCGCCGCCCGCGCCGGAAGGCTGACCGCGAGCAGGCCGAGCGCCACCGCGGCCGCGGCGAAGGACCCGTACACCAGCGGGGGCACGTACGGCGCCTGCCCGGTCAGTCCGCGCGTCATCGGTATCAGCGTGGCAGCGGCGATCGCCGAGCCCAGCACCACACCGGCGGCCGACACGAGCAGGCCCTCCCAGCGGATCATCCGCATGACCTGGCGGCGGGTGGAGCCGATCAGCCGCAGCGTGCCGAGCTCGCGGCGCCGGTCGAGGACGGTCATCACCAGCGTGTTGACGGCCGCTGTCGCGGCGAAGCCGCCGAGGACGGCCGCCATCACGTAGTTGGCCCAGGCGTTGAGCTCGCGGTCGACGTTCCGCGCGGCGGCGTAGCCGGAGCGGTCGGTCACCTCGCCGAGCGGGCGCAGCGCCCGCGCGTCTCCCCCGCGCACCAGCAGCGTGCTGTCGAAGGCGGAGGTGACGTGCGGGGCCAGGGACGCGCGGTCCATGGTCACCTGCGCCAGGCCGAGCCCGCGGCCGTAGACGGCGACGACCTCGGGGCGGGTCCTGGTGCCGTCCGGGAGATGGAGCTCGAGCCGGTCCCCGGTCTTCACCCCGGCCGAACGGGCGAGGGTCCCGTCGATCGCGACCCGGTCCTTCCCGACGCGGTCCAGACTGCCCTCCCGCACGTCGAGATCCTGCACCTTCGCCAGTTCGGCGCCCGATCCGGAGATGCCCTGGGCCGCCGCGCCCTGCAGCCACCTGTCACCGCCGGAGCCCGCGGGCACCAGCACCTGCGTACTCAGCAGGCCGACCGCCGCGTCCACACCGGGCGTACGGGCCGCGCGGCCGGCGGCGTCGGCGGGCAGCCCGCCGGGATGCGTGACGACATGGTCCGCTGTGAGCCCCTCACGCAGCTGCTCCGCGGCGGCGTGGCTCTCGCTGGTGTGCATGAAGACCAGCGTCGAGGCGAAGGCCATGGCGAGCACGATCGGGGTGATCGCGGAGGCCAGTCTCCGGGCGTTGGTACGGGAGTTGGCGGCGGCGAGCGAGGCCGCGGCGCTGCCGCCGCGCAGCGGCAGCCCGAACAGCGCCGCGCACAGCCGGGCCACGAGCGGGCCGAGCAGGGCGACGGCAAGCATGAAGAGCATGACGATGCCGAGCGACGCCTCGGCCGCCTCGTCCCCCGCCGAGGAGGCGGCGAGGGAGGCGAAGAACCCGCCGCCGACGAGGGCGCCGATCCCGAGGACGGTGCGGACGACGCCCGGCCGCAGCCGCTCCACGGAGGCCTCGGTGAGCGCCTGCCCCGGCCTGGTCTTCGCGGGCCGGCGACCCGCCAGCCAGCCCGCGGCGAGCGCGGTGAGAAGACCGGCGCCGACGGCGACGGCGAGCGGAACCCAGGAAACATGCAGCTCCACGGCTTCGGGGACGGCCCCTCGGCCCTTGAGCTCCCCGAACCACCAGTGCGCGAGCGCGATGCCGGGCAGGCAGCCGAGCACTCCGGCGAGCGGCGCCACGAGCAGCGCCTCGGCGGCGACGGCGCGGCGGATCTGGCGCGGGGTGGCGCCGATGGCGCGCAGCAGCGCGAACTCGCGGGCGCGCTGGGCGACGGAGAGGGCGACCGTACCGGCGGCGGTGAAGACGGCGACCATGCCGGCGATGCCGCCGAACGAGCCGCCGATGCCGGTGAGCGCCTCCTGCGCGAACCCGAGCCGCGGCTCCTCGACAGCGCCCCGGCCGTCCCCGGTGCGCACCTGCGCGCCACTGCCGGCGAGGACCTTCTCGACCCCGGCCGCGATCGCACGCGGGTCGGCTCCCGGCGCGGCGAGTACGGCGATGGCGTCGGCCTTGCCGGGGTGTCCGGCCAGCGCGGGAGCCTGCGCGTCGGCGAACCAGGCGGTGGCCGCGGAGCCGCCGGTCACGCCCGCGACGCGGAACTCCTGCTCGCCACCGGCGAGCGTGAGTGTGATCCGGTCCCCTGGGGCGACACCCGCGGCGCGGGCGGCCGCCCGGTCGAGCACGACCTCGCCCGCGCCCGGGGCGCTGCCCGCGGCGAGCCGGTCCCCGCTGAGGACGGCGGATCCCCAGCCATGCGCGGTGAGTTGGCGGTCCCCGTCCCGTACCGGGAAGGCCAGGTCCGCGACGACCCGCTCGACGCCGGGAACCTGGGCCGCCTCGGCGGCGTACTTCGCGTCCAGCCGCGCCGTGTCGGGCAGCAGCGCCGAGTTGTCGACGCGGTTCTCGCCGCTGCCGGTGACGTAGTGCGCGTACGGGTCGGCCGCCGCGACGACCTGGGCCTTCGCGTACCGCTCCGGCGGGACCGAGGCGCGTACGCCGGTCTCCAGGAGGATGCCGCAGGCCGAGACGATCAGCGCCGCCATGGCCAGGGCGACGAAGGTGCCCGCGAAGGAGGCGGGCTTGAAGCGGACGGCCGCGCGGGCGAGGCCGTTGGGGGCGAGGCTCCTCACGCGGCGGCCCCCGCAAGGGTGCCGCCGGTGCGGGCGGTGAGGTCGGCCATGCGGGCCGCGATCTGCTCCGCCGAGCCTCCTTCGAGGCGGTCGGCGAAGGCGCCGTCCGCCAGGAAGAGGACGCGGTCGGCCCAGGCAGCCGCCGCCGGGTCGTGGGTGACCATCACGACGGTGGCGCCGTGGGGGCACCCCCTGCTCGGGAGAGTGTCGACGGCGTGCCGGAGCAGCCCGAGCACCTCGGCGGCGGTGCCGGTGTCGAGAGCGCCGGTGGGCTCGTCCGCGAAGATCACATCCGGGGTGGTGACCAGCGCGCGGGCGATGGCGACACGCTGCTGCTGGCCGCCGGAGAGCTCGCCGGGGCGGCGCCGCGCCTTGTCGGCGAGCCCGACCTGGGCGAGCACCTCGGCGGCGCGGCGCCGGTCCTGGCGCTGTCCGGCCAGGCGCATCGGCAGGAGCACGTTCTGCTCGACAGTGAGCGAGGGCAGCAGGTTGAAGGCCTGGAAGACGAAGCCGAGGCGGCTGCGGCGCAGTTCGGTGAGCCGGTTCTCGCTCAGCCCGGTGATCTCCGTCCCGCCCAGGCGCACCGAGCCCGCGGAGGGCCGGTCGAGCCCGGCCGCACACTGCAGGAAGGTGGACTTGCCGGAGCCCGAGGGGCCCATGACGGCGGTGAACGTGCCACGAGGCAGGGCGAGGTCGACGCCTCCCAGGGCGTGCACGGCTGCGGAGCCGCGGCCGTACTGCCGCCGGACGCCGCGGAGTTCGACGGCGAACTCCGACGTGCCGTCCTCCTCTACCCCGACCGCCTTGTTCCTGCTCCGCAGCCCCATGTCCGACCCTTCCGTGATCCGAGCGGGGCCACGCGCCCCGACCCTCTCGAAGCTACGGATCGCGGAGGCTTGCGGACATGACGGCTACCGGCGAATCCAGGGTGGGGAAAACCCCCAGGCCGAAAGGCCCGCTCATCCCCCGGCGAACTCGTCGTACACGCTCAGGACCTGCGCCACCGTGTCGTCCTCGGTCGGCCACGTGCCCGCCTGGACCGGGCCTGCGGCGGCGAGCGCCCGGCGGCGGCCGGGGTCGGCGAGGAGCCGCCGCACCGCCTCCGCCAGCGCCCCGGCGTCCCCGTACGGCACGAGCTCCGCGGCGTCCCCCACCAGCTCCGGCACGCCGCCGACCGCGGTGGCGACCAGCGGCACCCCGGCCCGCAGCGCCTCCTGCGCGAACAGCGCCCGGGCCTCCCACCGGCTGGGCAGCACCGCGACATCGGCCGCGCCGAGCAGCGCGAGCACGTCCTCGCGCCGCCCGAGCAGCCGCACCGGCAGGTCCTCGGTCTCGACGCGGCGCTGGAGCGCGGCCCGCTCGGCCCCCTCGCCCGCGACGGCCAGCAGCGGCCGCGGGTCGAGGCCGCGCCACACCCGCGCCGCGTCCAGCAGCAGCGCGTGCCCCCGCCGCGGTTCGAGGCGGCCCACGGAGAGCAGCAACGGCCTTCCCAGAGCGCCGAGTTCGGCCCGGATCTTGTGGCCGCAACCGTCGTCGTGCCCGCACTCCTCGTCGCTGACGAGGGCCGACGCCCGGGGCCCGGGCACCGCGATCGGCGCGAGCCGGGCGTCGCGCGCCCCCCGCCGCCGCGCCCGCTCCACCAGCTCCGAGGACGCGCCCAGGACCACGGCCGCGGCCCGCACGGCCCGCCGCTCCATCAGCCGTACGAGATGGACGCGCGCGCCCTCGGCGTACGGGCGCGTATGCCAGGTCACGACGAGCGGCTCGCGCCGGCAGCCCAGCGCCAGCGCGGCGCGTACGGCGGCGGGCACACCGTGCGCGTGCACCAGGTCCGCACCCGCGCACACCACCCGCAGCGCCGCGACGGCCGCGGGCTCCGGGCGCGCCGGCGCGGGGGCGAAGGACGCGCCCGCGCCCGTGAAGTCATAGGCGCGCTCGGCGGCGTACGGGGCGCAGACGGTCACCCGCACGCCCCGCGCGACGAGCCCCGCGGTCAGCGACCGCACGTGCGCCCCGCTGCCGGAACTCCCCCGCCCCAGCACCTGTACGGCGTGCAACGACGACTGCCCGGGCGGGGGGACCGGTGTGCTGCTCACGCGGGTGGAGCTCCTGAATCGGCGTCGGACGCGAGGAAGAGGCGCGATGGCGCGCTGTTCGCGCTCCCAGGATGCCAGCCCAAGGGGGCCGCGGTGCACGACTGTTCCAGCTTTCCCGCGAGTTGGCCCCCCTCACCGGCCACCGCGGTCACCCGACCGGGGGACTACCGCGTCAGCGCTCGACCGCCTCATCCCGATCGCCGCGCCCGCCCGTGAGGCGTACGGGGGTGGCGCCGCGGGAGTAGACGGAGCACGGTTCGGGGCGGCGTCCCAGCGCGTCCCAGGCGCGCAGCGCCGGGAGTTCGCGCCACACCGCGCCGCTGCCGACCCGGTCGCCGACGGCCGCGGCGGCGCACACGGCCGCGGCGTGCAGGACGAGACCCGTACGGCCGTTGCCCGCCACGATGGCCAGGCCGAGCCCGGCGCCGAGGGCGTGCGCGCCCGCGTCGCCGAGCATGGTGCGCTCGCCGAGGTCGTCGGCGAGCACGGCGGCGGCCGCGCCGACGGGCCCCGCGGAGAGCACCCCCGCGGTGTCACCGCGCAGCAGCCCGGGGACCCCGGCGGCGATCACGGCCTTGGCGGCCCGCCCGGGCCGCACATCGAGAAGATTGACGAGATGCGCACTCCCGGCGATGACGACCCCGGCGAGAAGCCGGTCGACCGCCCGCTCCTT
>NZ_LIQY01000278.1 GCF_001418495.1 Streptomyces pathocidini
CAAGGAGCTGACCGACCAGGTGGCGGAGGCCGTCGACCGCGGGGCCGTGCCGCTGCACCGCGGCAGCCTCGCCGACGGCCACTTCCTCCCCGGCCAGGACACCTCCGCGTACCTCCCGCCGGTCACCCTGCTGAACCCGCCGCCCAGCTCTCCGCTCCACCACGCGGAGCCCTTCGGCCCGGTCGACACGATCGTCCTGGTGGACACCGAGGCGGAGCTGCTGGCGGCGATGAACGCGAGCAACGGCGCGCTGGTCGCCACCCTCTCCTGCGACGACCAGGACACGGCCAAGCGGCTGGCCGCGGAGGTCCGCGCCTTCAAGATCGGCCTCGGCAAGCCGCGCTCGCGCGGCGACCGCGACGAGCTCTTCGGCGGCTTCGGCGCCTCCTGGCGCGGCGCCTTCGTGGGCGGCGACCTGCTGGTCCGCGCGGTCACCCAGGGCCCGCCGGACGAGCGCCCCCCGGGCAACTTCCCGGACTACCACCTGATGCCGGAGGCGTAGCCGGGGAGCTCACTGCCGTGCCGGAGGCGTAGCCGGGGAGCTCGCCGCCGTGCCGGAGGTGCAGCCCGGAAGCCCACCGCTGCGCCGGAAGCGTGGGCTCCGGAGCCGGATCTGATGCCGAAGGCGCAGCTCCGGAGCCGCTCCTGATACCAGTGGCGTGGCTCCGGAGCTGGCCCTGATGTCGAAGGCGCAGCCCCGGAGCCGCTCCTGATGCCAGAGACGTGGCTCCTGCCAGAGACGTGGCTTCGGAGCCAGTCTTGATCCCGGAGGCGTGGCTCCGGAGCCGTCGCCGCCCATCCGCGATGCCCGCCACCAACCGTGCACGACCACCTGTCACCAATCGTGCGCGATCACTCACCGGCCGTACGCCCTGTCCCTCTGATCGCCGGGGATACGCAGGTGAAAGGCGCGCCAAACCCCTGGTATCGTTGACCCCGTCGCCGCGGGAGACCGCGGTTCACCTGGTCCGGGTGGCGGAATGGCAGACGCGCTAGCTTGAGGTGCTAGTGCCCTTTATCGGGCGTGGGGGTTCAAGTCCCCCCTCGGACACCAGCAATCGAATTGGCCCGCTCTCTGGTTTTCACCGGAGAGCGGGCCAATTCGTTTTTGTGGTCTGGTGGTGCCCCGTTCCTTCTGGAACGATTCAACCCGCTCAGTACGCTCGCCAGCCCTCTCCCGCTCAGCGCACCACGGAACTCCCACTCCATGGAGGACGCATGAGACTCACAGGCCGCCGTGCGGTCGTCACCGGCGCCGCCGGTGCACTCGGCTCCGTCATCTGCGGCGCCCTCGCCGCGGACGGCGCCGACGTCATCGGCGCCGACCTCGACCGCTCGGGGTTGGACACCGTCGAATCCGCCGTCACCGCCCACGGCCGGCGCTGGATCCCCGCCGCCGTCGACCTCACCGACTTCGACGCCGTGCAGGACACCGTAGGCCGGGCCGTCAAGGACCTCGGCGGCGCCGACATCCTCGTCAACAGCGCGGGCGGCGGGGCCGTCTCGTTCTTCCACGAGATGACGTACGAGACGTGGACGACCCAGGTGGACCGCAACCTCACCTCGGTCTTCAATGCCACCCGCGCCGTGCTCCCCGCCATGCTGGAGGGCGGGTTCGGGCGGATCGTCAACATCTCCTCCGTGGCCGCCATCGGCGGCGGCCGGCTCGTCCGGGGGGCCACCGCCTATGCCGCGGCCAAGGCGGGCGTGGTTGGCCTCACCAAGGCGCTGGCCATCGAACTGGCCGAGCAGGGCGTCACGGTCAACTGCATCGCCCCCGGCGCGCAGGCCACCGGCGCCCGCGACAACGACACCCCGGAATGGCGGGAGAGCCTCCTCGCTCAGATCCCCACCCGGCTCCTCGGTGAGCCCGAACACCTCGCGGAGACCGTCGTCTTCCTGTCCTCGGCCGCCGCCGTCAACATCACCGGCGTCATCCTGCCGCTCGACGGCGGCCACTCCATCTGACGGCAACCGGTCGGCCACTCGATCCGACGCAACCGTTCTCGGCCACTCGATCCGACGGCAATCGATCTCGGCTGCTCGACCCGACGGGCACCGATCCGAAAGGGCTCACATGACCGACAGACTCGCCAAAGGGCGCGGCAAGTTCGAGGAGATCTACGGACCGGGCTCGTCCGAGGGCCTGCTCGACTGGCAGGACGGACTGGGCAAGGACCTCGCCAGGCTCGGCATCGAGTTCAACTTCGGCGACATCTACTCCCGGCCCGGACTCACCCTCGCGGAGCGGGAGATGGCCACCCTCGCGGCCCTGACCATGCTGGGCGGCGTCGACGCGCAGCTGCGGGGCCACACCCGCGGCGGGCTCAACGCGGGCCTCACACCGACGCAGATCCTGGAGACGGTCATCCACACCGTCCAGTACGCGGGCTTCCCCCGCGCCCTCAACGCGATCAAGGTCGTGACGGAGACGATGAAGGAGCTCGGCGTCGACATCCCGGACGCGCTCGGCCCGGGTACGGCTGGCCCGGACTCGTACGGTCCGAGTACGCCCGGCCCCGGCGCGCTCGGCCCGAGTACGCCTGGCCCCGACCCGTACGACTCGAGTACGCCCGGCGCCAACAGCCCCTGCCCCGACTCGTACGGCCCGAGTCGGCCTGTGCCCGGCACGGGTGGGATGGCCGTATGACCGTCTCCATCGCCCTCGTCGGCACGCTCGATACCAAGGGTGCCGAGTACCAGTGGGTCGCCGACCGGCTCGCCGAACTCGGCGCGGATCCCCTCGTCGTGGATGTCGGCAACCGGGAGCCGGCCGGATTCACCTCGCGGATCGCGGTCGCCCAGGACGAGGTCGCGCGGGCCGCGGGGACCTCGATCGAGGAGATCAGGGACCGGTCGGACCGCGGGGCGGCGACCCGGGCGGCCGGGGAGGGGGCCGCGGTCGTCCTCCGGCGCTTGGCAGAACAGGGGCGCCTGGACGGCGTCCTCGCCCTCGGCGGCAGCGGCGGCTCCGCCATCGCCGCCCGCGCCGTACGGGACCTGCCGGTCGGCCTGCCGAAGCTCATCGTCTCGACCATGGCCTCCGGCGACGTGGCCCCCTACGTCGGCGCCTCCGACGTCACCATGATGTACAGCGTCGTCGACATCGCGGGCATCAACCAGATCTCGGCCACGGTCCTCGGCAACGCCGCCGCGGCTATCGCCGGCATGGGCCGCGCCCACGCCGACCGCCGCGCAGCCCACGCCGATCGCCGCGCAGCCCACGCCGATCGCCGCGCAGCCCACGCCGATCGCCGCGCCGCCCCCAGCGCGCCGGACGCCCGTCCCCTGATCGCCGCCTCGATGTTCGGCGTCACCACCCCCGCGGTCGACGCCGCCCGTGAGCGCCTGGACGAACTCGGGTACGAGGTCCTGGTCTTCCACGCCACCGGCTCCGGCGGCCGCGCCCTCGAATCCCTGGCCCGCTCCGGGATGTTGGCCGGCGTACTCGACCTGACGACGACGGAGCTCGCCGACGACCTGGTCGGCGGGGTGCTCAGCGCGGGCCCCGACCGGCTGACGGCGGCCGGGGCGGCCGGGGTGCCGCAGGTCGTCAGCCTCGGCGCGCTCGACATGGTGAACTTCGGGCCGGAGGAGACCGTGCCCGCCGAGTTCGCCGGCCGGCTCTTCTATGTCCACAACCCCACGGTCACCCTGATGCGCACCACCCCGGAGGAGAACGCGACCCTGGGCCGGCGGATCGGCGGGAAGCTCGCCGCGGCGCAGGCGCCCACCGTCCTGCTCGTCCCGCGCGGGGGAGTGTCGGCGCTGGACGCGGCGGGCGGGCCGTTCGCCTCGTACGAGGCCGACGACGCGCTGTTCTCCGCGGTGCTCGAAGCCGTCAAAGGATCCGCCGTCCAGGTCGTCGACTCCCAACAGCACATCAACGACCGCGAGTTCGCCGTCCACGCCGCGGACGAGCTGCACCGGCTCGTCCGGAACCGAAGGGGGAACCAGCCCTGAACCGCAGCGAATCACTGGCCGCGCTCCGCGCCACCGCGGCCTCCGGAAGACCCGTCATCGGCGCGGGCGCCGGCACCGGACTGTCGGCGAAGGCCGCCGAGGCGGGCGGCGTCGACCTCATCATCATCTACAACTCCGGCCGCTACCGGATGGCCGGCCGCGGCTCCCTGGCGGGCCTGCTCCCGTACGGCGACGCCAACGCGGTCGTCGTGGAGATGAGCCGGGAGGTGCTCCCGGTCGTCGAGCGGACGCCGGTGCTCGCCGGGGTCTGCGGCACGGACCCGTTCCGGCGCATGCCGTACTTCCTCGACGAGCTGGCTCGGATGGGCTTCGCGGGCGTGCAGAACTTCCCCACCGTGGGCCTGTACGACGGCATCTTCCGCGTCAACCTCGAGGAGACGGGCATGGGTTACGGCCTCGAGGTCGACATGGTCCGGCTGGCGCGCGAGCGGGACCTGCTCACGGCGCCGTACGTCTTCGACGTCGAGTCGGCCGTCGCGATGACCGAGGCGGGCGCGGATGTGCTCGTGCCGCACATGGGCCTGACCACGAGCGGCACCATCGGCGCGCGGACCGCCCTGACCCTGGAGGAGTCGGCCGAGCGCGTGCAGGAGATGCGCGACGCCGCGGTGGCCGTCAACCCGGACGTGCTCGTCCTCTGCCACGGCGGCCCCATCGCCGAGCCGGAGGACGCGGCGTACATCCTCGCCCACACCACCGGCGTGGTCGGGTTCTTCGGCGCGTCCTCCGTGGAGCGGCTGCCCACCGAGCGTGCGATCAAGCAGCAGCTGACCGACTTCAAGTCGATCCCGATGTCCTGAGCCGTCCCACCGCTCCCACCGCCCGTACCGCCTGCACCACTTGCACCGCCCGCACCGTTCCCACCGAGGAGGAACTCCGATGTCCCGCAAGCCGGACGACGTGTCGACCCGTTCGTTCTCCTGGGGTCAGATCAAGTGGCTGATCAGCCCCGACCTCGACGACGAGGCCAAGGTGACGACCGGCGAGGTCATCATCCAGCCCGGCCAGGGCCACGCCCCGCACAACCACCCGGGCTCCGAGGAGGTGCTGTACGTGATCTCCGGGGAGGGGGTGCAGACCGTGGGAGAGGGCGCCGAGCCCTTCACGATCCGCGAGGGTGACGCCGTCTACGTGCCCGCGGGCGTCGTGCACTCTACGTACAACACCACATGGCGCCCGCTGAGACTGCTCGCGGTGTACAACCCCGGCGGCCCCGAGCACGTACTCGACACCCTGCCGGACGCGAAGATCCTCGGCCCGGGCGTCGCCCCGCTCTGGTCCCAGGCCAACTGACGGCGGCGCGCGTGCCCGTCTACCGGACTCCCCGGGAATGGCTGCACGCCGGCAACGGTCCGGCCTGGGCCGGCGCGGCCCGGGCCGGTGCCTTCGCCGTCCCGGCCACCGGCGGGGTCTTCGAGCGGCACCACCACGACGATCACGAGTACTGGTTC
Source organism: Streptomyces pathocidini (assembly GCF_001418495.1). Taxonomy (GTDB): domain Bacteria; phylum Actinomycetota; class Actinomycetes; order Streptomycetales; family Streptomycetaceae; genus Streptomyces; species Streptomyces pathocidini. The sequence continues at coordinate 5,436 of NZ_LIQY01000278.1, forward strand.
ATCACCTCCGGGCGCGGCAAGGCCGTCATCGGCGCGGAGCGGGTCTATCTGCGGCCCGGTGACATCGTCCTCACCCGGGCCGGGGACGAGCACGACATCGTCGAGATCTACGAGCCCCTCGCGGGCTTCTTCCTGGAGACCGGCCAGCCGGCCGGCGGCCGGTCCGGCCACCTGTACCGCGGCGATCCCGCGGCGGCGCGCCACGCGGTGCCGCTGCGCCCGCTGCCCCCCGACTTCCCGGTGGGCGAGCACTGACCGACTCCCGCCGGGCAGGCGCTGAGCAGGGAAAGCACCAGACCCCCGGTGCATGAGCACCGGGGGTCTGGCCTGAAAGTAGCGGGGACAGGATTTGAACCTGCGACCTCTGGGTTATGAGCCCAGCGAGCTACCGAGCTGCTCCACCCCGCGTCGGTGAACATGACCCTACGCGCTCGGGGCGCTCCGGCCAAATCGTTGGTCCCCGGACCCGGCCCGGAACCGCGGACTCCCTGGGCGTCTGTGACCGCCGCCACATAAACTCGCCTGTGTACGGATCCGCAGGAAGCACCTCCCGCAGGAAGCCACCCAGGCCGCTCAAGCCGCTCAGGCCGCTCAGGCCGCTCAGGTCACTCAGGAAGCCTCAGGGAAGCCGAGGAAACCCATGCCGGAGCTCTTCATAGGCGGCCGGTGGACCGCCGCCGTGGACGGACAGGTCCGCGAGATCCGCTGCCCGGCCGACGGGACGCCGGTCGCGACCGTGGACGAGGCCGGGCCCAAGGACGCCACCGCCGCGATCGGCGCCGCCCGCGAGGCCTTCGACCGCGGGCCCTGGCCTCGCACCTCCGCCGCCGAGCGCGGCAGGCTCCTGCTGCGCACCGCCGAGCTGCTGGAGCGCGACAAGGACGCGCTCGCCCGCGCCGAGTCCCTCGACACCGGCAAGCGGCTGGTCGAGAGCGAGTACGACCTCGACGACATCGCGAACTGCTTCCGCTACTTCGGCAACCTGGTCGCGGCCCAGCCCGAGGGCCGGATCGTGGACACCGGGCAGCCGGGCGTCGACAGCCGGGTCGTGCACGAGCCGGTGGGCGTCTGCTCGCTGATCACGCCCTGGAACTATCCGCTCCTTCAGACCGCCTGGAAGGTCGCCCCGGCGCTGGCCGCAGGCAACACCTTCGTGCTGAAGCCGAGCGAGCTGACCCCGCACACCGCGATCGGCCTGCTGCGGCTGCTCACCGAGGCCGGACTGCCCGACGGGGTCGGGAACCTCGTCCTGGGCGCCGGGGCGACCGCGGGCGCGCCGCTGACCAGCGACGAACGGGTCGACCTGGTGTCCTTCACCGGCGGCGCGGAGACCGGCCGCCGCATCATGGCCGCCGCCGCGCCCACCGTGAAGCGGATCGCCCTCGAACTGGGCGGCAAGAACCCCAACATCGTCTTCGCCGACGCCGAGTTCGACACCGCCGTCGACTACGCCCTCACTGCCGTGTTCCTCCACTCCGGCCAGGTCTGCTCGGCCGGCGCCCGGCTGCTCGTGGAGCAGGAGCTGCACGACGCCTTCGTGACCGAACTCGTCGCCAGGGCCCGTACGATCCGGCTCGGCGGCCCCTTCGACGAGAACGCCCGCAGCGGACCGCTGATCTCCGCCGAGCACCGCGCCAAGATCGAGGCCTACGTGGCGGCAGGCCTGGCCGAGGGTGCGGTGCTGCGCTGCGGCGGCCGCCGCCCCGAACAGCCAGAACTCCAGGACGGGTTCTACTACCTGCCGACCGTGCTGGACGACTGCGTGCCCGGCATGTCCGTCGTCCGCGACGAGTCCTTCGGACCCGTCCTCACCGTCGAGCGGTTCCGCACCGAGGAGGAGGCCCTGGCGCTCGCCAACGACACCACCTACGGCCTGGCGGGGGCCGTGTGGACCCAGAACGCGGAGCGGGCGCACCGGGTGGCCTCGGGGCTGCGCGCCGGCACCGTGTGGATCAACGACTTCCACCCGTACGTACCGCAGGCGGAGTGGGGCGGAATGAAGCAGTCCGGGATCGGCCGCGAGCTGGGGCCCGCGGGCCTGGCCGAGTACCAGGAGACCAAGCACGTCTGGCGCAACACCGCACCCAGACCGCTGCGGTGGTTCGCGTGACGGCCACCGAGCCGGGCGGCCCCGGAGAACGCGGCCGCCCCGCGCGGGACGACGCGCACGACGACGCCTCACTCGCCGAACTCGGCTACCGGCCCGAACTCAAGCGCACGCTCGGCAACTTCCACACCTTCGCCGCCGGCGTCAGCTACATCTCCATCCTCACCGGAACCTTCCAACTCTTCTACTTCGGCGTCGCCTTCGGCGGACCCGCCTACTGGTGGTCCTGGCCCATGGTCTTCGCCGGCCAGCTGATGGTCGCCCTCTGCTTCTGCGAGCTGGCCGCCCGCTACCCGGTCGCCGGATCCATCTACAACTGGGCCAAGCAGCTGGGCGGTCCGCACGTCGGCTGGCTCGGCGGCTGGATGATGATGACCGCCACCATGGTCACTCTGTCGGCCGTCGCCCTCGCCTACCAGATCACGCTGCCGCGGATCGACGACTGGTTCCAGTTCATCGGCGACGGCACCGGGAAGAACGACGCCGCGGCCAACGCCGTACTCCTCGGCTCGGTGCTCGTCCTCTTCACGACCGCGGTGAACGCCTTCGGCGTCAAGCTGATGGCGCGGATCAACTCGGCGGGCGTGTTCATCGAGTTGATCGCCGCCATCGCGCTGATCATCCTGCTCGCCGCGCACCTCACCCGCGGCCCCGGCAGCGCCCTCACCCAGACCTACGGCCTGGGCACCGGCCAGCACCTCGGCTACCTGGGCGCCTTCCTGACCGCCTCGCTGGCCTCCGCGTACGTGATGTACGGCTTCGACACCGCCTCCTCGCTCGGCGAGGAGAGCCGGAATCCGGCCCGCAACGCGCCGCGCGCCATCCTGCGGGCCCTGGTCGCCTCGTTCGTCATCGGCGGGCTCATCCTGCTCTTCGCCCTGCTGGCCGTCCCGGACCTGCACGCCGAGCAACTGACCACCGGCGGGCTGCAGTACGTCGTCCTGACCGTGCTCGGCTCGACGGTCGGCGAGATCGTGCTGTGGTGCGTGGTCATTGCGATCACCGTGTGCGCGCTGGCCGTGCACACGGCCGGGATCCGGCTGATGTTCGCCATGGCCCGGGACAACAACCTCCCGGCGGGCTCCGCCCTCGCCCGCGTCAACCCGCGCTTCCAGACGCCGGTCGTGCCCGCGGTCGTCATCGGCGTGGTGGCCGTCGCGATCCTGGTCCTCAACGTCAACCAGCCGCAGATCTTCTCGGTCATCACCAGCATCGCGATCATCATGATCTACCTGGCGTATCTGGCGGTGACCCTGCCCATGCTGGTCCAGCGGCTGCGCGGCCGCTGGAAGCCGGCCGAGGGGCGGTTCTCGCTGGGCCGCTGGGGCCTGCCGATCAACCTCCTCGCGGTGCTGTGGGGCACCGCGATGGCCATCAACCTCGCCTGGCCGCGCCCCGACGTCTACAACGCGACCGGCCCCCAGCACTGGTACCTGCGCTGGGGCGCGTTCCTGTTCATCGGCGTCGTCGCGGGCGCCGGCTTCGCCTACTACTGGTTCGTCCAGCGGCACCGCACCGGGGTGCTCGAGGAGCACCGCGCCGAGCGGCAGCCGACCGGGAGTCTTGATGAGTGAAGACACCATGCCCCGGGCCGAGTTCGACTACGTGGTCGTCGGCGGCGGCACCGCGGGAGCCGTCGTCGCGGCCCGGCTGTCGGAAGACCCGGACACCACCGTCTGCGTCCTCGAAGCCGGCCCCTCCGACGTCGGCGACGACCATGTCCTCCGCCTCGACCGGTGGATGGGCCTGCTGGAGTCCGGATACGACTGGGACTATCCCGTCGAGCCCCAGGAGCGCGGCAACAGCTTCCTGCGCCACGCCCGCGCCAAGGTCCTCGGCGGCTGCTCCTCGCACAACTCCTGCATCGCCTTCTGGGCCCCGGCCGAGGACCTCGACGAATGGGCGGCCATGGGCTGTACGGGCTGGGGCGCGAAGGACACCTTCCCGCTCTTCCGGCGCCTGGAGACCAACGACGCCCCCGGCGACCACCACGGCCGCGAGGGCCCGGTGACCCTCCGCACGATCCCGCCGCACGACCCCTGCGGACGCGCGCTGCTGGCGGCCTGCGAGGCGGCCGGCATCCCGGTCACCCCCTTCAACACGGGCACGACGGTCGTACGCGGCGCCAACTGGTTCCAGGTCAACGCGCGCGAGGACGGCGTCCGTTCCTCCGCCTCCGTCTCGTATCTGCACCCGGTCCTGGGCAAGCGGCCGAACCTGGAGGTGCGGACCGGGCTCCAGGCCAAGCGCCTGGTCCTGGGGGAGCACCGCCGCTGCACGGGCGTGGAGTACCTGGCGCCGGACCTGTTCCGTACGCACTCCGTGGCCGCGCGGAGGGAGGTGATCGTCGCGTGCGGGGCGATCGACACCCCCAAGCTGCTGATGCTCTCCGGCATCGGCCCGGCCGACCACCTCCGCGAGACCGGCATCGAGGTGCGCGTCGACTCCCCGGGCGTCGGCGCCAACCTCCAGGACCACCCCGAAGGGGTGATCATGTGGGACGCCAGGCAGCCCATGGTCACCTCCTCCACGCAGTGGTGGGAGATCGGCATCTTCGCCGACACCGAACCCGGCTTGGACCGGCCGGACCTGATGTTCCACTACGGCTCGGTCCCGTTCGACATGAACACCTACCGGCAGGGCTACCCCACCTCCGAGAACGCCTTCTGCCTCACCCCGAACGTCACCCGCGCCCGCTCCACGGGCACGGTCCGCCTGCGCACCCGCGACTTCCGCGACAAGCCGCGGGTCGACCCCCGCTACTTCACCGACGAGCACGACGTACGCGTCATGACGTACGGGCTGCGGCTCGCGCGCCGGATCGCGGAGCAGGCGCCGCTGGCGGACTGGGCCGGCGCGGAGCTGGCGCCGGGACCCCAGGCGCGGTCGGACGAGGAGCTCTTCGACTACATCCGCCGGACCCACAACACCGTCTACCACCCGGCCTGCACGGTCCGGATGGGCGCGCCCGAGGACCGGCAGGCCGGGTGGTAGACGGTGT
>NZ_LIQY01000279.1 GCF_001418495.1 Streptomyces pathocidini
CCGCCCGGGCCCACCGCCTCGCGCAGCGGGGGAAGCGCCCGGCCGGTGCCGCACCCGGCGTCGAGTACCTTCTCGCCCGGCCGCAGGCCCAGTTCGGCCACCGCGGAGGCGTAGGCCGGGCCGTCGTCGGGGAAGCGGGCGTCCCACCCGTCGGCGCGGGCGGCGAAGAACTCCCGTACGTGGGCGTGGTCCGAGTGATCCGAGTCCATGGGGCCATGATCCCTCGCGCCGGGCCCAGTGGACGGGTCTCGAACAGGGGGGTTTGAGCTAGGCGTTGAAACAAACGTACGGTGTACACGTTCGAGCTCGTTCGATCGTTCGGGATCATGTCGGTGTCATATTCCGATCAGTTCCGAAAGGCGCCCCCGGCGTACGCCCTCCCCGGGGCTAGCGTCCCTGGGTCATGGGACACCTGGACCACGCCGCCTTCGGGTGGCTCACCCCCGTATTGTCGTACGTGATGGCCTGCATCGGCGCCGCGCTCGGCCTGCGCTGCACCGTGCGAGCCCTGGCCACGACGGGCCGTGCGCGCCGCAACTGGCTCATCACCGCGGCCTCCGCCATCGGCACCGGCATCTGGACCATGCACTTCGTCGCGATGCTCGGCTTCGCTGTCACCGGCACCGAGATCCGCTACAACGTGCCCCTCACCGTCCTCAGCCTGCTCGTCGCGATGGCGATGGTCGGCGTCGGGGTCTTCGCGGTCGGCTACGGGCGCAACCGCGCGCGTGCGCTCGCCGTCGGCGGGCTCACCACGGGGCTCGGCGTGGCCAGCATGCACTACATCGGCATGGCCGCCCTCCGCCTCCACGGCACCGTCCGCTACGACCTGTGGCTGGTCGTGCTGTCGGTCGCCATCGCGGTCGTCGCGGCGAGCGCCGCGCTGTGGGCGGCGCTCAACATCGAGTCGCCGGTCGCGGTCGCCGTCGCCTCGCTCGTCATGGGCGCGGCGGTCAGCAGCATGCACTACACCGGGATGCTCGCGGTGAGCGTGCACGTCGAGTCCTCGGCCGACGCGCTGCCCGGGGCCACGGCGATGCAGTTCATCTTCCCCCTCGCCGTGGGCCTCGGCTCGTACCTCTTCCTCACCTCCGCCTTCGTCGCGCT
>NZ_LIQY01000028.1 GCF_001418495.1 Streptomyces pathocidini
CCCCCGCCCGTACGGCCCGATCCGGCCCCCAGCTCCGGCTCGCCGCGCACCGGCCGCGGCTGCGCCTGGTCAGCCTCGGGCTCACGCTCGTGCTGTGCGCGTTCACGGTCCGCCTCCTCCAGGTGCAGGCCGTGGACGCCAGCGCGTACGCGGCCAAGGGCGACGTCAACCGCTATGTCACCCACACCCTCGCCGCCGAGCGGGGATCGATCACCGATCGCTCGGGGACCGCGCTCGCCACGACCGTCGACGCGTACGACATCACCGCCGACCCGCTCCTGTTCACCAGGAAGCTGAGCAAGACCGCGGACGCCCCCCAGCAGGCCGCCGCCCTCCTGGCGCCGATCCTCGGCAAGGAGGAGGCGGAGCTGGCCGAGAAGCTGTCCAAGCCCAAGACGCGGTACGTGCTGCTGGCCCGCCGCCAGTCCCCGCAGATCTGGAAGCAGATCAGCGACCTGAAGAAGGCCTTCGAGGAGAAGGCCGCCAAGGGCAGCGGCGGCAGCGTCCTGGCCGGGGTCTTCCAGGAGCCGCACAGCAAGCGGGTCTACCCCAACAAGGAGCTGGCCGCGGGTGTGCTGGGCTTCGTCAACTCCGAGGGCCGCGGCGGCGGTGGCCTGGAGGGGCAGTTCGACAAGGAACTCGCCGGCCAGAACGGCAAGATCACGTACGCCCAGTCCGGCGGCCGCCAGGTGCCCACCGCCGGCGCCCAGGAGCAGCCCGCCGTCCCCGGCTCGGACATCGAGCTGACCCTGGACCGGGACATCCAGTGGGCCGCGCAGAAGGCCATCAGCGAGCAGGTGTCGGAGTCCGCGGCGGACCGCGGCTACGTCATCGTCCAGGACACCCGGACCGGCGAGATCCTGGCCATGGCGAACGCACCCGGCTTCGACCCCAACGACCTCTCCTCGGCCGGGGATTCGACCTTCGGCAACGCGGCACTCCAGGACGCGTACGAGCCGGGCAGCACCAGCAAGGTGATGTCCATGGCCGCCGTCCTGGAGGAGGGAGTCGCCACGCCGGGCACCCATGTCGTGGTCCCCAACCGGCTGCACCGCGCCGACCGGCTGTTCGCCGACGACGTCGACCACGAGACCTGGCAGCTGACCCTCAACGGCGTGCTCGCCAAGTCCAGCAACATCGGCACGATCCTGTCCGTCGAGCAGCTGGGCAAGACCCAGGCGCAGGCCAACCAGGTCCTCAACTCCTACCTGCGTAAGTTCGGCATCGGACGGCCGACCGGCCTCCGTTTCCCCGGCGAGACCCCCGGCATCCTGGCCAAACCTCAGGACTGGAGCGCCTCCCAGCAGTACACGATCCCCTTCGGCCAGGGCCTGTCCGTCAACGCCCTCCAAGCCGCGTCGGTGTACTCCACCATCGCCAACGGCGGCAAGCGCGTCGCGCCCACGCTGGTCCGCGGCACCCGCGGCCCCGACGGCCACTTCGCTCCCGCGCCCGAGCCCAGGACGCAGCGTGTGGTCAGCGAGAAGACGGCCAAGGCCCTCGCCGCCATGCTGGAGTCGGTCGTCGACGACGAGGAGGGCACGGGCGCCAAGGCGCGCATCCCCGGCTACCGCGTCGCCGGCAAGACCGGCACCTCCAACCGGGTGGACCCGCGGACCGGCCGCTACCGTGGATACACCGCCTCCTTCGCGGGCTTCGCGCCCGCCGACGAGCCGCGGCTCACCGTCTACTGCGCCGTGCAGAACCCGACCCGCGGCAGCTACTACGGCGGTCAGGTCTGCGGCCCCGTCTACAAGCGCGTGATGGAGTTCGCGCTGAAGACCCTGCAAGTGCCGCCCACCGGCGCGAAGCCCGCACGCCTTCCGGTGACCTTCTGATCCGACGCGATCCCGACCCGATCCCGACGCGGCCGGCCCGTGTCGGGATGGAACCGAAGCCGGCCGAGCGGTGTATCAGAGGTGACAGAGTCGGCAAGAAAGCGAGCGACCCGTGACTGCCATCACGCCCGAACCGGGGAACCACGGCCCGGCGCACCCCTCCTTTCGCAACGGGCCCGCCCAGCCCGGTACGCTCACCGCCGTGCCACACGCTGACCAGCCCCAAACCACCCCGCAGGATGTTTCCGTGAACTACCCGGGAGCGCCACGGCCCGAGCGGGTCGATCCGACCCCGCTCGCGGCGCTGGCGGATCAGCTGGGCATCAAGTTCCCCGGAACCGGAGCCGCCGAGGCCGCTCGGATCACCGGCATCACGCACGACTCGCGCGCCGTCCGCCCCGGCGACGTGTACGCCGCGCTGCCCGGTGCCCGCTTCCACGGCGCGGACTTCGCCGCGCAGGCCGCCGACCTCGGCGCGGCGGCCGTGCTGACCGACCCCGCGGGCGCGGAGCGGGCCGCCGCCACCGGCCTTCCGGCACTCGTCGTGGACGACCCGCGCGGCCGGATGGGAGCCCTGGCCGCCGCCATCTACGGCGAGCCCGGCCGCGATCTGCTCCAGATCGGCATCACCGGCACCTCCGGCAAGACCACCACCGCGTATCTCGTGGAGGGCGGGCTCAGGGCCGCGGCCGCGCAGCGCGGTTCGGCGGCGCCCGGCGCCCTCACCGGGCTCATCGGCACGGTCGAGTCCCGGATCGGCGACGAGCGGATCAAGAGCGAGCGCACCACCCCCGAGGCCACCGAACTCCAGGCGCTGTTCGCGGTGATGCGCGAGCGCGGCGTCGGCTCGGTCGCCATGGAGGTCTCCAGCCACGCGCTCGTCCTCGGCCGGGTCGACGGCACCGTCTTCGACGTGGCCGTCTTCAACAACCTCAGCCCCGAACACCTCGACTTCCACCCGGACATGGAGGACTACTTCGTCGCCAAGGCGAAGCTGTTCACCACGGCCCGCAGCCGCTCCGGCGTGGTCAACCTCGACGACGAGTACGGCAAACGGCTCGCCGAGGAGTCCGAGGTCCCGGTCATCACCTTCTCCGCTGAGGGCCACCCCGACGCCGACTGGCGCGCCACGGACGTCGAGGTCGGGCCGCTGCGCTCAACCTTCACCGCCGTCGGCTCCAAGGGCGAGACCGTACGGGCCGCTTCCCCGATCGCGGGCCCCTTCAACGTCGCCAACGCGCTCGCCGCCATCACCGCTCTGGTGGCCGCCGGGATCGACCCGCAGACCGCGGCCGACGGCGTGGCCGCCGTGCCCGGAGTGCCGGGCCGGCTGGAGCGGGTCGACGCCGGGCAGCCGTATCTGGCCGTCGTCGACTACGCACACAAGCCCGACGCGGTCGAATCGGTTCTGCGTGCCCTGCGCAAGGTCACCGAGGGCCGGCTGCACGCCGTCCTCGGGTGCGGCGGCGACCGTGACCCGCACAAGCGCGGCCCGATGGGCGCTGCGCTGGCCCGGCTCGCCGACACCGCTGTGCTCACCTCCGACAACCCGCGTTCCGAGGACCCGCTCGCCATCCTGGCGGCGATGCTCTCCGGCGCGGCCGAGGTGCCCACCCACGAGCGCGGCACGGTCCTCATCGAGGAGGACAGGGCCGCCGCCATCGCCGCGGCCGTCGCCCGCGCGGAGCCGGGCGACACCGTGCTGATCGCCGGCAAGGGCCACGAGCAGGGGCAGGACATCGCGGGCGTGATCCGTGCCTTCGACGACCGGCAGGTGCTGCGCGAGGCCATCGAGGCCGCCGAGGCGGCGAAGTCCGCCGCCCCCTCGGCCGCGCGGCCGGCCGGCTCCACGGCCGTCAACTCCTCGGCCCCCGCGCCCTCCCAGCAGCACACCGGTGGTGACCGATGATCGCCCTCTCCCTCGCCGAGATCGCCACGATCGTCTCCGGGCAGACGTACGACATACCGGACCCGGAGCTCGAGGTCACGGGCCCCGTCGTCATCGACTCCCGCCAGGTGCGGCCCGGCAGCCTGTTCGCCGCGTTCGTCGGCGCCCGCGTGGACGGGCACGACTACGCGCGGGGCGCCGTCGAGGCGGGCGCGGTGGCCGTGCTGGCCGCCCGCCCCGTCGGCGTGCCCGCGATCGTCGTGGCGGACGTCGAGCGGGCCCTCGGGGCCCTCGCCCGCGCCGTCGTGGAGCGCCTGGGCGCCACCCTCGTCGCCCTCACCGGCTCCGCGGGCAAGACCAGCACCAAGGACCTGATCGCCCAGCTGCTCCAGCGGATCGCCCCGACCGTCTGGCCGGAGGGCTCCCTCAACAACGAGATCGGGCTGCCGCTCACCGCCCTGCGCGCCGACTCCGGCACCCGCCAACTCGTCCTGGAGATGGGCGCCCGCGGCATCGGCCACATCCGCTACCTCGCCGAGCTCACCCCGCCCCGTATCGGCGTCGTCCTCAACGTCGGCACCGCGCACATCGGCGAGTTCGGCGGCCGCGAGCAGATCGCCCAGGCCAAGGGGGAGTTGGTCGAGGCGCTGCCCGCGGCCGAGGAGGGCGGCGTGGCCGTGCTCAACGCCGACGACCCGCTGGTGCGCGCCATGGCCTCGCGCACCAAGGCCCGTACGGTCCTCTTCGGTGAGGCGGAGGAAGCAGACGTACGCGCCGAGAACGTCCGCCTCAACGAGGCGGGACAGCCCTCTTTCACGCTTCGAACACCCACCGGGTGCAGTGACGTGACCTTGCGGCTGTACGGTGAGCACCACGTGTCGAACGCGCTCGCCGCGGCCGCCGTCGCCCAGGAGTTGGGCATGCCCGTCGACGGGATCGCCCAGGCGCTCTCCGAGGCGGGGCAGCTCTCCCGCTGGCGGATGGAGGTCACCGAGCGCTCGGACGGCGTGACGGTCGTCAACGACGCCTACAACGCGAACCCCGACTCCATGCGGGCCGCCCTGCGCGCGCTCGCGGCCATGGGCAAGGGGCGGCGTACGTGGGCGGTGCTCGGCGAAATGGCCGAGCTGGGCGGGGAGTCACTCGCCGAGCACGACGCGATCGGACGCCTGGTCGTCCGGCTCAACGTCAGCAAGCTCGTGGCAGTCGGCGGCCAGGAGGCCGCCTGGCTCGACATGGGCGCCAAAAATGAGGGTTCGTGGGGTGAGGAGTCGGTGCACGTGTCCGACACGGAGGCGGCGATCGACCTGTTGCGCAGTCAGTTGCGCCCGGGGGACGTCGTGCTGGTGAAGGCATCCAGGTCGGTGGGCCTGGAACGGATCGGCCAGGCGCTGCTTGACGGTTCCGGCGAGGGCGAGGTCGCCGCCCGATGAGGCAGATCCTCTTCTCCGGAGTCATCGGGCTCTTCCTGACCCTGGTCGGCACCCCGCTGCTGATCCGCCTGCTGGCCCGCAAGGGGTACGGGCAGTACATCCGCGACGACGGCCCGCGCGACCACCACAGCAAGCGCGGCACCCCGACCATGGGTGGCATCGCCTTCATCCTGGCCACGCTCATCGCGTACGTCCTCACGAAGGTGATCACCTCCAGCCAGCCGACGTTCTCCGGCGTGCTGGTGCTGTTCCTGATGGCCGGCATGGGCCTGGTCGGCTTCCTGGACGACTACATCAAGATCGTCAAGCAGCGGAGCCTCGGTCTGCGCGCCAAGGCCAAAATGGCCGGACAGCTCATCGTGGGCATCGCGTTCGCGATTCTGTCGCTCAACTTCGCCGACTCGCGCGGCCAGACGCCCGCCAACGACAAGCTGTCCTTCACCCAGGACTTCGGCTGGTCCTTCGGCCCGGTCATCTTCACCATCTGGGCGCTGTTCATGATCCTCGCGATGTCGAACGGCGTGAACCTCACCGACGGCCTCGACGGCCTGGCCACCGGTGCCTCCGTGATGGTCTTCGGCGCGTACACCTTCATCGGCGTCTGGCAGTTCCAGGAATCCTGCGCCAACGCCCAGACCCTCACCAACCCCGGGGCCTGCTTCGAGGTACGCGATCCACTGGACCTGGCGATCGTCGCCTCCGCCCTCATGGGCGCCTGCTTCGGCTTCCTGTGGTGGAACACCTCGCCCGCCAAGATCTTCATGGGCGACACCGGCTCGCTGGCCCTCGGCGGCGCGCTCGCGGGCCTGGCCATCTGCTCCCGCACCGAGCTGCTGCTCGCCCTGCTGGGCGGTCTGTTCGTGCTCATCACCATGTCCGTGGTGATCCAGGTCGGCTCCTTCCGGCTCACCGGGAAGCGCGTGTTCCGGATGGCCCCCCTGCAGCACCACTTCGAGCTCAAGGGCTGGACCGAGGTGCTCGTCGTGGTCCGCTTCTGGATCATCCAGGGCATGTGCGTGATCGTGGGTCTCGGCCTGTTCTACGCTGGCTGGGCCGCCGACAAGTGAGCCGCCGCGTGACGGACGGCCGACGAACGACGGGAAACGGCAAGTGATCTGGACCGGCAAGCGCGTCACCGTCGCGGGCCTGGGCGTGAGCGGCGTCAGCGCCGCCCGCGCCCTGGCCCGGCTCGGCGCCGCCGTGACGGTGGTCGACGGCGGCGACGGCGAGCGGCAGCGCGAGACCGCGGCGCTCCTGGAGAAGGACGAGATCGCCGTCCGCCTCGGCGACGGCGACACCCTCCCCGAGGGCACCGAACTCGTCGTCACCTCGCCCGGCTGGAAGCCGCGGAGCCCGCTCTTCCTGGCTGCCGCCGAGGCGGGCGTGGACGTCGTCGGCGACGTGGAGATCGCCTGGCGGCTCCGCGGCCCGGACGCCGCCCCCTGGCTCGCCGTCACCGGCACCAACGGCAAGACCACCACCGTCCAGATGCTCGCCGCCATCCTCAAAGCGGCGGGCCTGCGCACCGCCGCGGTCGGCAACATCGGCACCCCGATCATCGACGTGGTGCTCTCCGACGAGCCGTACGACGTACTGGCCGTCGAGCTCTCCAGCTACCAGCTGCACTGGGCCCCCTCGGTCCGCGCCCACTCCGCCGCCATCCTCAACCTCGCGCCCGACCACCTCGACTGGCACGGCTCCATGCAGGCCTACGCCGCCGACAAGGGCCGCATCTACGAGGGCAACAAGGTCGCCTGCGTCTACAACACCGCGGACCCCGCCACCGAGGAGCTGGTCCGCGGCGCCGACGTCGAGGAGGGCTGCCGCGCCATCGGCTTCACCCTCGGTACCCCCGGCCCCTCCCAACTCGGCGTCGTCGAGGGCATCCTGGTCGACCGCGCCTTCGTCGAGGACCGCCACCGCAACGCCCAGGAACTCGCTGAGGTCGCCGACGTCAGCCCACCCGCCGCCCACCGGCACCCCGCCGAGGAAGGCGCTCCGCGCCCCCAGCCCGTGGCGCCGCACAACATCGCCAATGCCCTGGCCGCAGCGGCCCTCGCCCGCGCCTTCGGCGTCGAGCCCGCGGCCGTACGAGACGGGCTGCGCGCCTTCCGGCCCGACGCGCACCGCATCGCGCACGTCGCCGATGTCGCCGGGGTCACCTACATCGACGACTCCAAGGCCACCAACACCCATGCCACACAGGCCTCTCTGGCCTCGTACGAGCACATCGTGTGGATCGCGGGCGGCCTCGCCAAGGGCGCGACCTTCGACGACCTGGTCGCCGGAGCCGCCTCCCGGCTGCGCGGCGCCGTCCTCATCGGCGCCGACCGGGCCCTGATCCGCGAAGCGCTGGCGCGACACGCCCCCGAGGTCCCGGTCGTCGACCTCGACCGGACCGACACTGGGGCGATGGCCGCGGCGGTCAGTGAAGCGGCGCGCCTCGCGCGCCCGGGAGACACCGTCCTCCTGGCCCCGGCCTGCGCCTCGATGGACATGTTCGTGAACTACGGCAGGCGCGGAGACGCGTTCGCCGAGGCCGTACGGGGACTCGGAAGCGAACGGGCCGACCGCGGGGGACAGGAACAGTAGGCCCATAGGAGGGGACATGACGGCCCGGACGGCGAGACCGGCGGCGCTGCGCCCCAAAGGCCTCAAGGGTCCCAAAGGTTCCAAGGGGCCCAAGGGGCCCAGGGATCGCGCCATTCCCGCGCCAAGGCCCGCCCGGCGCGGGGCGATCGGCGGCCTGCGGCGGCTGCACAGCCGCGCCAAGCGCGCCTGGGACCGGCCACTCACCGCGTACTACCTGATCCTCGGCGGCAGCCTCCTGCTCACCGTGCTCGGTCTGGTGATGGTGTACTCCGCCTCGATGATCCAGGCCCTGCAGTCGGGGCTGGCCCCCACGCACTTCTTCCGCAAGCAGCTCGTGGCCGCCGTCATCGGCACCGGACTGCTCCTCCTCGCCTCGCGGATGCCCGTACGGCTGCACCGGCTGCTGGCCTATCCGCTCCTGGCCGCCTCGGTCTTCCTGATGGCCCTGGTGCAGGTGCCGGGGATAGGGCATTCGGTCAACGGCAACACCAACTGGCTCCAGCTGGGCGGCCCGTTCCAGCTCCAGCCCAGCGAGTTCGGCAAGCTCGCACTCGTCCTGTGGGGAGCCGACCTGCTCGCCCGCAAACAGGACCTGCGGCTGCTCTCCCAGTGGAAGCACCTGCTCGTACCGCTCGTGCCGGCCGCCTTCATGCTCCTCGGACTCATCATGCTCGGCGGCGACATGGGCACCGCGATCATCCTCACGGCAATCCTCTTCGGCCTGCTGTGGCTGGCCGGCGCGCCCACCCGGCTCTTCGCCGGGGTCCTCGCGGGCGCCGGGCTGATCGGCTCGATCCTCATCACCACCAGCCAGAACCGCATGGCCCGGCTCGCCTGCCTCGGCGCCACCGAGCCCGGCGAGGGCGACCGCTGCTGGCAGGCGGTACACGGGATCTACGCGCTGGCCAACGGCGGATGGTTCGGTTCCGGTCTTGGCGCGAGTGTGGAAAAATGGGGCGAACTCCCCGAACCTCACACCGACTTCATCTTCGCCGTGACCGGGGAGGAACTGGGACTGGCGGGGACGCTGTCGGTACTCGCCCTCTTCGCGGCTCTAGGCTATGCGGGTATCCGCGTGGCCGGACGCACGGAGGACCCCTTCGTGAGGTATGCCGCGGGAGGTGTGACCACCTGGATCACGGCCCAGGCCGTGATCAACATCGGTGCGGTGCTCGGCCTGCTGCCGATCGCCGGCGTCCCCCTCCCGCTGTTCTCCTACGGGGGTTCCGCGCTGCTGCCGACGATGTTCGCCGTCGGGCTGCTGATCGCCTTCGCGCGAGCCGAGCCCGCCGCCCGGGCAGCGTTGGCCATGCGGCAGCCTGCTTTGCTGAGGAAGCTGGCTGGGGTGAGTTGGAAGACGATGCGACGGCGCGCCGGCAGGCGGCCGTCCGGAGAGCGGTGAATTTCGGTGCATGTCGTACTCGCTGGTGGGGGGACCGCCGGCCACATCGAGCCCGCGCTCGCCCTCGCGGACGCCCTGCGTAGGCAGGACCCGACCGTGGGGATCACGGCCCTCGGGACCGAGCGCGGACTCGAGACCCGGCTGGTGCCCGAGCGGGGCTACGAACTGGGCCTGATTCCGGCCGTACCGCTGCCGCGCAAGCCCACCCCCGAGCTGATCACCGTCCCCGGGCGGCTGCGCGGCACCATCAAGGCCGCGGAGCAGATCATCGAGCGCACCAAGGCCGACTGCGTCGTCGGCTTCGGCGGCTACGTCGCCCTGCCCGGCTATCTGGCCGCCAAGCGACTCGGCGTGCCGATCGTCGTGCACGAGGCCAACGCCCGCCCGGGACTCGCCAACAAGATCGGGTCCCGGTACGCGGCCGCCGTCGCCGTCTCCACCCCCGACAGCAAGCTGCGCGGCGCCCGTTACGTCGGCATCCCGCTGCGCCGCACCATCGCCACCCTGGACCGGGCCGCGGTCCGCCCGGAGGCCCGCGCCGCCTTCGGCCTCGACCCCAACCTGCCGACCCTGCTGGTCTCCGGCGGCTCGCAGGGCGCTCGCCGCCTCAACGAGGTGGTCCAGGCCGTCGCCCCGGCCCTCCAGCGCTCCGGCGTCCAGATCCTGCACGCGGTCGGCCCGAAGAACGAACTGCCGCACGTGGACAACATGCCGGGGATGCCGCCGTACATCCCGGTACCGTACGTGGACCGGATGGACCTCGCGTACGCGGCGGCCGACATGATGCTCTGCCGCGCGGGCGCGATGACCGTCGCGGAACTGTCCGCGGTCGGCCTCCCGGCGGCATACGTCCCGCTGCCGATCGGCAACGGCGAACAGCGGCTCAACGCCCAGCCGGTGGTCAAGGCGGGCGGCGGCCTCCTGGTCGACGACGCCGAACTCACCACCGGCTGGGTGCAGGCCAACGTGCTCCCGGTGCTCGCTGATCCGCACCGGCTGTACGAGATGTCCCGCGCCGCCGCGGAGTTCGGCCGCCGGGACGCCGACGAGCTGCTCGTCGGCATGGTGTACGAGGCGATCGCCGCACGCCGCCAGGCGTAGGGCTGTTGACGGGGGAGCCCGGGCTCCCGAGAGAGGCGTGAGCGTGGCCGGACTGACGACCGCCCGACGGGATGACACCCTGTCATCGTCGTCCGGCCCGCCCTCGTCCCCGGAGCCGGAGCGGGGGCGCCGGTGGCGACTTTCCGGCCTCTGCACGCTGATTGTCGTACTGGTGGCCCTCGTCCTGTTCACCGCCGGCGGGGTGTGGCTGCTCTACGGGTCCACGTGGCTGCGGACAGAGAGGGTCGCGGTGAGCGGGGTCCGGGTGCTCACCCACCGCGAAGTCACCACCGCCGCCCGGGTTCCGCTGGAATCCCCGCTCGTCTCCGTCGACACGGACGCGATCGCCGCCCGGCTGCGCGCGGAACTCCCGCGGATCGACTCCGTCGATGTCGTACGGAACTGGCCGGACGGAATCGGGTTGAAAGTCACGGAACGCGTTCCGGTGGTCTTTGCGGAAAAGGGCGGAAAGTTCATCGAAGTGGACGCCGGAGGGGTGCGATTCGCCACGGTGGACAAAGCGCCCGAAGGTGTTCCGAGGCTGGAATGGGAAACGGGCGGTTCGCCGAGTCTGCGGCGATTCGGGGCGGCGAGACTCCAGCGCGAGGGCGTGCGGGTGGCGACCCAGCTCCCCGAAGCTGTTCGCCGGGACACCCGTGCCCTCAAAATCGGTTCATATGACTCCATCGTGCTGGAGCTGACGGGCGGTCGGACGGTTGTGTGGGGAAGTTCCGAACACGGCGCCGCCAAAGCGAAGACCCTGCTCTCCCTCATGAAAACCGCCCGGGGTGCCGACCACTTCGACGTCAGCGCCCCCACCGCCCCTTCCGTGTCGGGGAGTTGACGTCCGGAGCGGCCGGCCAGCACCCTGGTTGGCTACGACTCGGCGCGATCACATAGGGTGAAAAGAAAAACGGGAGGTTCGGCGTGTTCGTTGAACGCGCAGTGCTTGTCGACTTAGTGTCACGTTCGAAGAGTCCACAGGACAGGCACTGGTAACCCTAAACTTCACCATTAGGGTTCGGGTCGGCATTCGGAACCGTCCCACTTCGGCATCCGTCCGCGCACCACGACCGGGTCGCGGACACGTAACTCGAGGCGAGAGGCCTTCGACGTGGCAGCACCGCAGAACTACCTCGCAGTCATCAAGGTCGTCGGCATCGGCGGCGGTGGCGTCAACGCCATCAACCGGATGATCGAGGTCGGTCTCAAGGGCGTCGAGTTCATCGCGATCAACACCGACGCGCAGGCCCTGCTGATGAGCGACGCCGACGTCAAGCTCGACGTCGGCCGCGAGCTCACCCGCGGCCTCGGCGCCGGCGCCAACCCCGATGTCGGCCGCAAGGCCGCGGAGGACCACCGCGAGGAGATCGAAGAGGTCCTCAAGGGGGCCGACATGGTCTTCGTGACCGCGGGCGAGGGCGGCGGAACCGGCACCGGTGGCGCACCGGTCGTGGCCAACATCGCGCGTTCGCTCGGCGCCCTGACGATCGGCGTCGTCACCCGCCCGTTCACCTTCGAGGGGCGCCGCCGCGCGAACCAGGCGGAGGACGGGATCGCGCAGCTGCGCGACGAGGTCGACACCCTCATCGTGATCCCCAACGACCGCCTTCTGTCCATCTCCGACCGCCAGGTGAGCGTTCTCGACGCCTTCAAGTCGGCGGACCAGGTGCTGCTGTCCGGTGTGCAGGGCATCACCGACCTCATCACCACCCCTGGCCTCATCAACCTCGACTTCGCCGACGTCAAGTCCGTGATGTCCGAGGCCGGTTCCGCCCTCATGGGCATCGGCTCGGCACGCGGCGACGACCGCGCGGTGGCCGCCGCCGAGATGGCGATCTCCTCGCCGCTGCTGGAGGCCTCGATCGACGGCGCCCGCGGGGTGCTGCTCTCCATCTCCGGCGGCTCGGACCTCGGTCTGTTCGAGATCAACGAGGCGGCCCAGCTCGTCAGCGAGGCCGCCCACCCCGAGGCGAACATCATCTTCGGTGCGGTCATCGACGACGCGCTCGGCGACGAGGTGCGCGTCACGGTCATCGCGGCGGGCTTCGACGGCGGGCAGCCGCCCTCCAAGAACCGCGACAAGGTGCTCGGTTCGGCCCCCCGCGACGATGCGTACTCCAACGGCGGCCGCCCGGCGGGCTCGGCCACCGACACCGGCAGCCGCCCGTCCTTCGGCGGACTCGGCACGGTCGCCCCGCGCGAGGTCCCGGCGGAGCATGAGCCGGAGCGTACGGAACCGGCTGCTCCGGTCAGCGAGGTGCCCAGTGCCCCGCCGGCCCCGGCGCAGGTTCCGCCGGCCCGCCCGTACCAGGACAGCCAGGCCGAGGAACTCGACGTCCCGGACTTTCTGAAGTAACCGTCCGACGTGATAGGGCACCAGCACCAGGAGAGCGGCGCGCACTTCGCCTTCACTGACCGGTGGGGCGGGGTGAGCGCCGCTCCGTATGAGCAGCTCAATCTCGGCGGCGCCGTGGGAGACGACCCGGCCGCCGTCCGTACCAACCGCGAACTCGCCGCGAAGTCCCTGGGGATCGACCCGGCGCGGGTCGTGTGGATGAACCAGGTGCACGGCCGGGACGTCGCGGTGGTCGACGGGCCGTGGGGCGCCGAGCCCGTACCGGCCGTCGACGCGGTGGTGACCGCGCGCCGCGGACTCGCGCTCGCCGTGCTCACCGCCGACTGCACCCCCGTACTGCTGGCCGACCCGGTCGCGGGGGTGGCCGCCGCGGCGCACGCCGGGCGGCCCGGGCTCGTGGCCGGGGTCGTGGAGGCGGCCGTCGAGGCGATGGTCTCGCTCGGCGCCGAGCCCGCCCGGATCGTGGCCCGCACCGGGCCCGCGGTCTGCGGCGGCTGCTACGAAGTCCCGGAGGAGATGCGGGCGGACGTGGCCGGGGCCGTGCCCGAGGCGTGGGCGACCACGCGCCGGGGCACTCCCGCCGTTGACGTAACCGCCGGAGTTCTTGCGCAACTTGCCCGACTTGGTGTGGAGATGTGCGAGAAATCTGACATCTGCACGCTGGAATCGCCCGATTGCTTTTCGTACCGCCGCGACCGCACGACCGGCCGGCTCGCCGGTTATGTCTGGTTGGACTGAGGGCCGGTTGGACTGGGGGTCGGTTGGAGTGACGGGGAAGGGCATGACGGAACGCAGGGCTCAACTGGCCGGGAACCTGGCGCGGGTGGAGGAACGTATCGCCGCCGCCTGCGCCGCCGCGGGGCGGAAGCGCGGGGAGGTGACCTTGATCGTGGTCACCAAGACCTACCCGGCGAGCGATGTCCGGCTGCTCGCCGAGCTCGGCGTGCGGGACGTCGCGGAGAACAAGGACCAGGAGGCGGCGGCCAAGGCGGCCGAGTGCGCGGGCCTGGACCTCGGCTGGCATTTTGTCGGACAGCTACAGACAAACAAGGTCCGTTCTGTGGTCGGTTATGCCGATATGGTCCAATCTGTGGACCGGGTGAAGCTGGTCGGCGCACTGTCGAAGGCGGCGGTACGGGCCGGACGCGAGGTCGGCTGCCTCGTGCAGGTCGCCCTGGACGCGGGGTCGGGGGAGACCGGCAGTCGCGGCGGTGTCGCGCCCGACGGCGTAAGGGAGTTGGCGTCCGCCGTGGCGGGGGCCGAGGGGTTGCGGCTGGCCGGGGTGATGGCCGTGGCGCCGCTCGCCGGACCGTATGCCGGACGGCAACGGGCTGCGTTCGAGCGGCTGATGGAAATCTCATCCGGCCTGCGCGCGGAGCATCCTGCTGCTTACATGGTCTCGGCAGGGATGAGCTCGGACCTCGAGGACGCCGTGGCGGCGGGGGCGACACATGTACGCGTCGGCACTGCGGTACTCGGAGTCAGACCCCGGCTCCGGTAACGTCGCGAAGCAAGTCGGATCACAGCGGAAAATATGGTCATTTCCGCCAAAAGGCGGGCAGGCCGAGTGGATCCAGGGCGACCGGTGACGGGGCCGATCCACCACAGAGCGGAGGACGCAGAGAATGGCCGGCGCGATGCGCAAGATGGCGGTCTACCTCGGCCTCGTGGAGGACGATGGGTACGACGGGCGGGGGTTCGACCCTGACGACGAGTTCGAGCCGGAGCCGACGCCGGAGCCCGAGCGGGCTCGTCGGCAGCACGACCTCCTGCAGTCCGATCGGACACAACGGGACGAACCGGTGCGAGTGGCCTCACCGCCCGCGCAGCGGGAGCCAGTTGCTCTCGCCGCGGAAAGTGGACGACCCGCTCGTATCGCACCCGTGGCGTCCATCACACCTGAACGTCAGAATCTGGAGAAGAACACACCGGTGATCATGCCCAAGGTCGTGTCCGAGCGTGAGCCCTACCGCATCACGACTCTGCACCCCCGGACCTACAACGAGGCCCGTACCATCGGGGAACACTTCCGTGAAGGCACTCCGGTGATCATGAATCTGACGGAGATGGACGACACCGATGCGAAGCGACTCGTCGACTTCGCGGCGGGTCTCGTGTTCGGTCTCCACGGCAGCATTGAACGAGTGACGCAGAAGGTGTTCCTCCTGTCGCCTGCTAACGTCGATGTCACGGCGGAGGACAAGGCCCGCATCGCAGAGGGCGGGTTCTTCAACCAAAGCTGAGACGCAACACCGGTCACCGAGGCCACAGGGCCGAGGCTCGAGTAAGGGGAGAGGCACCGCGGGATGGACATCGCACTGCAGGTGATCTACATCGCGCTGTACTGCTTCCTGATCGTGCTGATCTTCCGGTTGATCATGGACTACGTCTTCCAGTTCGCCAGGTCGTGGCAACCGGGCAAGGCCATGGTGGTCCTCCTGGAGGCCACCTACACCGTGACCGATCCGCCACTCAAGCTTCTGCGGCGTTTCATCCCGCCGCTGCGTCTCGGGGGCGTGGCGCTCGACCTGTCCTTCTTCGTACTGATGATCATCGTCTACATCCTGATCTCCGTCGTGAGGCAGCTGTGAACGATACGGTCTTGCCGATTGCCGACGACTACGTTGAGGTGAAGAGATGCCGTTGACCCCCGAGGACGTGCGGAACAAGCAGTTCACGACCGTCCGCCTCCGAGAAGGCTATGACGAGGACGAGGTCGATGCCTTCCTCGACGAGGTCGAAGCCGAACTGACCCGGCTGCTGCGGGAGAACGAGGACCTGCGGGCCAAGCTGGCCGCCGCGACCCGTGCCGCCGCGCAGAACCAGCAGCAGGGCATGCGCAAGCCGCCGGAGCCGCAGGACCGACCCGGCGCACCCGTGCCCGCCGCCATATCCGGACCGCAGCCGGTGCCGCCCCAGCAGCAGATGGGCCCGCCCCAACTGCCCGGTGGCGCACCCCAGCTGCCTGCAGGACCCGGGGGCCACGGCCCGCACGGCCCCGGGCCGATGGGACAGGGTGGCCCCATGGGCGGCCCGATGGGCGGGCCCGGTGGCCCCGGCCAGCACCTGCCGCAGCAGCAGGGCGGCCCCGGCGGTGACAGCGCCGCCCGCGTGCTGTCGCTCGCGCAGCAGACCGCGGACCAGGCGATCGCGGAGGCCCGTTCCGAGGCCAACAAGATCGTCGGTGAGGCGCGCAGCCGCGCCGAGGGTCTGGAGCGGGACGCCCGCGCCAAGGCCGACGCCCTGGAGCGGGACGCGCAGGAGAAGCACCGGGTGGCGATGGGCTCGTTGGAGTCCGCGCGCGCCACGCTGGAGCGCAAGGTCGAGGACCTGCGCGGCTTCGAGCGCGAGTACCGCACGCGCCTGAAGTCGTACCTGGAGAGCCAGCTGCGTCAGCTGGAGAACCAGGCGGACGACTCGCTGGCCCCGCCGCGCACCCCGGCCGCGGCCTCGCTGCCGCCGTCGCCTTCGATGGCGGGTGCGGGTGCGCCTTCGATGAGCCACACCATGGCGGGCAACCAGTCCATGGGCCACGGCGGCCACGGTCCCAACGGCGGTGGCCCGTCGTACGGCGGTGGGCAGCAGCAGATGTCCCCGGCGATGACCCAGCCGATGGCACCGGTGCGGCCGCAGGGCCCGTCCCCGATGCAGCAGGCGCCCTCGCCGATGCGCGGGTTCCTCATCGACGAGGACGACAACTGAAGGCCTAGCGCTGGGCGCTGAGCCGTCGGCAATCACCCAAGGGCCGGGCCCGGGACTTCGAGTCCCGGGCCCGGCCCTTTCGGTGTCGGTCCCTTTGGTGCCGGTCAGTTCTTCCGGAGGCGGAAGGTGAGGGAGAGGCCCTCGTCGGTGAACGGGTCGCCGTAGGACGGGTCGGCCTCGCCCGGGGCGAAGTCCGTTGCCAGGACCTCGTCGGCGATCAGGGGGGCGTGGTCGGTGAGGGCCGTACGCATCTCCTCGTCAGCCGCCTCCCAGCGCAGGGCGATCCGGTCGGCCACGTCCAGGCCGCTGTTCTTGCGAGCCTCCTGGATCAGCCGGATCGCGTCGCGGGCCAGGCCCGCGCGGCGCAGCTCCGGGGTGATCTCCAGGTCCAGGGCGACGGTCGCACCCGAGTCGGAGGCCACCGACCAGCCCTCGCGCGGGGTCTCGGTGATGATGACCTCCTCCGGGGAGAGCGCGACGGTCTCGCCGTCGACCTCCACCGAGGCGGTGCCCTCGCGCAGGGCCAGCGACAGGGCCGCCGCGTCCGCCCCGGCGATCGCCTTCGCGACCGCCTGGACGCCCTTGCCGAACCGCCTGCCGAGCGCACGGAAGTTGGCCTTGGCGGTGGTGTCCACCAGCGAGCCGCCGACCTCCGAAAGCGCGGCCAGCTCGCTGACGTTCAGCTCCTCGGCGATCTGGCCGCGCAGCTCCTCGCCCAGCGACTCGAACCCGGCCGCCGCCACCAGCGCGCGGGAAAGCGGCTGGCGGGTCTTCACACCCGACTCGGCGCGCGTCGCACGCCCCAGCTCCACCAGCCGCCGCACCAGCATCATCTGGCGCGAGAGTTCGGGGTCGATGAGCTCGCTGTCCGCGACCGGCCAGGACGACAGGTGGACCGAATCGGGCGCGTCCGGGTCCACCGGGACGACCAGGTCCTGCCAGACCCGCTCGGTGATGAACGGCACGAGCGGCGCCATGAGTCGGGTCACCGTCTCGATCGACTCGTGCAGCGTGCGCAGCGCGGCCTTGTCGCCCTGCCAGAACCGGCGGCGCGAGCGGCGCACGTACCAGTTGGACAGGTCGTCCACGAATGCCGACAGCAGCTTGCCCGCGCGCTGGGTGTCGTACGACTCCAGGGCCGCGGTCACCTGCTCGGTGAGCGCGCCCAGTTCGCTCAGCAGCCAGCGGTCCAGCAGCGGACGGTCGGCCGGGGCGGGGTCGGCGGCGCTCGGTGCCCAGCCGGCGGTCCGGGCGTACAGCGCCTGGAAGGCGACGGTGTTCCAGTAGGTGAGGAGCGTCTTGCGGACGACCTCCTGGATCGTGCCGTGGCCCACCCGGCGGGCCGCCCACGGCGAGCCGCCCGCCGCCATGAACCAGCGGACCGCGTCGGCGCCGTGCTGGTCCATGAGCGGGATCGGCTGGAGGATGTTGCCCAGGTGCTTGGACATCTTCCGGCCGTCCTCGGCGAGGATGTGGCCGAGGCAGACCACGTTCTCGTAAGCGGACTTGTCGAAGACGAGCGTGCCGACGGCCATCAGCGTGTAGAACCAGCCGCGGGTCTGGTCGATGGCTTCGGAGATGAACTGCGCCGGGTAGCGCTTCTCGAAGAGGTCCTTGTTGCGGTACGGGTAGCCCCACTGCGCGAAGGGCATCGAGCCCGAGTCGTACCAGGCGTCGATGACTTCGGGCACCCGGGTCGCGGTCAGCGCGCAGCCCTCGGCGGTGCAGCCGAAGGTGACCTCGTCGATGAACGGGCGGTGCGGGTCAAGGCCGGTCTGGTCGGTGCCGGTGAGCTCGGAGAGCTCGGACAGCGAGCCGACGCAGGTGAGGTGGCCTTCCTCGCAGCGCCAGATCGGCAGCGGGGTGCCCCAGTAGCGGTTGCGGGACAGCGCCCAGTCGATGTTGTTGTTGAGCCAGTCGCCGAACCGGCCGTGCTTGACCGCCTCCGGGTACCAGTTGGTGCGCTCGTTCTCCCGCAGCAGGGCGTCCTTGACCGCGGTGGTGCGGATGTACCAGGACGGCTGGGCGTAGTAGAGCAGCGCGGTGTGGCAGCGCCAGCAGTGCGGGTAGCTGTGCTCGTACGGCAGGTGCTTGAAGAGGAGGCCGCGCTGGAGGAGGTCCTTGACCAGGGCCTCGTCGGCCTTCTTGAAGAACTGGCCGCCGACGAGCGGGACTTCCTCCTCGAAGGTGCCGTCGGGGCGGACCGGGTTCACGACCGGCAGGCCGTAGGCGCGGCAGACCTTGAGGTCGTCCTCGCCGAAGGCGGGGGACTGGTGGACCAGACCCGTACCGTCGTCGGTCGTCACGTACTCGGCGTTGACCACGAAGTGGGCGCCTTCGATCTCGATGAGGGCGAAGGGGCGCTCGTAGGTCCAGCGCTCCATCTCGGCGCCGGTGAAGCTCTGCCCGGTCACCTCCCAGCCGTCGCCGAGCGCCTTCTCCAGCAGCGGCTCGGCGACGACGAGCTTCTCCTCGCCGTCGGTCGCGACCACGTAGGTCACGTCCGGGTGGGCGGCGACCGCGGTGTTGGAGACCAGGGTCCACGGGGTCGTCGTCCACACCAGCAGCGCGGCCTCGCCCGCGAGCGGGCCGGAGGTGAGCGGGAAGCGGACGTAGACGGAGGGGTCGACCACCGTCTCGTAGCCCTGGGCCAGTTCGTGGTCCGACAGGCCGGTGCCGCAGCGGGGGCACCAGGGGGCGACGCGGTGGTCCTGGACGAGGAGGCCCTTGCCGAAGATCTCCTTCAGCGACCACCAGACCGACTCGATGTACTCGGGGTTCATCGTGCGGTAGGCGTCGTCCAGGTCGACCCAGTAGCCCATGCGCGTGGTCAGCTCGGCGAAGGCGTCGGTGTGGCGGGTCACCGACTCGCGGCACTTGGCGTTGAAGGCGGCGATGCCGTACGCCTCGATGTCCTTCTTGCCGTTGAAGCCGAGCTCCTTCTCCACCGCCAGCTCCACCGGCAGGCCGTGGCAGTCCCAGCCGGCCTTGCGGCCCACGTGGTAGCCCCGCATGGTCCGGAAGCGCGGGAAGACGTCCTTGAAGACGCGGGCCTCGATGTGGTGGGCGCCGGGCATGCCGTTGGCGGTCGGCGGACCCTCGTAGAAGACCCACTCGGGGCGGCCCTCGGACTGGTCGAGGCTGCGCGCGAAGATCTTGTTCTCGCGCCAGAAGTCGAGCACGGCGTGCTCGAGGGCGGGCAGGTCGACCTGGGCGGGCACCTGGTGGTACTGCGGCGTCGTCATCGGGAGGTCCTCCGGCGGACATGTCGGTTCCGGCCGGAGGGACGAGAGCCTCGGCTCCCGCGGTACCACCCTCCTTGGCGGCGAGTGGACTCACCGCCCCCTCATTGGGGTCGCGAAGCCGGTTCTACTCGCTCACCGGAGCGGTTCACCGCGGTGGCTTTCTTCCGGCGACTCGGGGGTGATCTTCACGCCGCGCCTGCCCCCGGGCTCGCACCGTCCCCGGATCGCTCATGGCCGCATGCGGCGCTACTCGTCCCCTTCCACGCCTTTCGCTGACGCCCAGTGTACGGGTCCTCGCCGACAGCGGCCGACCGGTTTCCGGGCCTCCGTCGCGGGGCCGCGGGAGAGGCCCCGGGCAGGCACGGAACGTGACCCGAATGGCGACATGCAGGGTGACCGGTGTGCGGCGGCGGATTACGGCGCGGGGAGCGGGGCACAAAGCTTGCAGACCAGCCCGTATGCAGTGGCAAGGGCGGCGTGCCCCGTTGCCGCGGACTTGGAGTCGATTTATCGTCCCAGCACGATTCGCGTGCAAGATCACAATATGTGAAGGGGCCGCGACCATGGTGGCGAAAAAGACCGCCGTGAAGAAGTCGGCGTCCGCCGGAAACGCCGGCGAGGCACCCAACGGATCATCGGCGAGGAAGAGCACCGTGAAGACGACCGCGGAAGTGGCGAAGGCGGCACCGGAGAAGAAGACCGCGGCCGCGGTGGCGAAGAAGTCGGCCCCGCCCAGGAAGTCGGCGTCCAAGAGCACCACGAAGTCTGCGAAGAAGGCCACGGCGAAGTCGGCCGGCGCCCAGGCACCGGCGAAGACCGCCGCGAAGGACGCCGCGCAGGACGCCGTGGCCGGGAAGGCAGCGGCGCGGAAGGCCGAACCGAAGAAGGCCGAACCGGCCAAGAAGGCGGCGTCCGCCGCCCGGAAGCCCGCGAAGAAGACGGGAGCCAAGACGGTGGCAGCGAAGAAGACTCCGGGTGGGGCGGCCGCGCCGGCCACGGCTCCGGGGGCGGCCGCCGCCTCCGCCGTCCCCAAGGCCCGTACGGCACCGGCCGCGCCGGGCGAGCTGGCCGTACGGCCCGGGGAGGAGCCGTGGACTCCGCAGGAGGTGGCGGAGGCGCGGGCCGAACTGGGCGGCGAGGCCGAGCGGCTGCGCGACGAACTCCTCGCCTCCGAGGAGGCGATCACCGGTCTGATGCGCGACTCCGGTGACGGCGCGGGCGACGACCAGGCCGACACCGGCACCAAGAACATCACCCGGGAACACGAGCTGGCGCTCGCCGCCAACGCCCGCGAGATGCTGCTCCAGACCGAACGCGCCATGGAGCGGCTCGACGCGGGGACCTACGGGCTGTGCGAGTCCTGCGGGAACCCGATCGGCAAGGCGCGGATGCAGGCGTTCCCGCGCGCGACCCTGTGTGTGGACTGCAAGCAGAAGCAGGAGCGCCGTTTCTGAGCGCGTCCCTGGGCTGAGGGTTCCCTTGCGCGACGGCTCCGGTTCCCTGGGCCCGTACGGGTGTGCCGTACCCTCGACCACAGCTTTGGTCGGGGCGCGGGCCCGGCCGCGGACAGATGCTGAGGGACTCAGGTGGCAGAGGCGGAGCGGACCATCGGTACTCCAGGGTTCGATGAGACCGGGGCGGGGCCGGAGCAGGCCGGGGAGCCCGAGGCGGAGAGCGCGCCGAAGGGCAGGCGGCGGATCGCGGTACTCCTCACGGTGGCCGCGATCGCGTACGCGCTGGACCTCGTCAGCAAGATGATCGTGGTGGCCAAGCTGGAGCACCACGCGCCGATCGAGGTCGTCGGCGACCTGCTGAAGTTCGAGGCGGTGCGCAACGCGGGCGCCGCGTTCGGCATCGGCGAGGCGCTGACCATCGTCTTCACGGCCATCGCCGCGACCGTGGTGGTGGTGATCGCGCGGCTGGCGCGCAAGCTGTACAGCGCGCCGTGGGCGATCGCGCTCGGGCTGCTGCTCGGCGGTGCCTTCGGGAACCTGACAGACCGGATCTTCCGGTCGCCCGGGGTGTTCCGGGGCGCCGTGGTGGACTTCATCGCGCCGGCGCACTTCGCGGTGTTCAACCTCGCCGACTCGGCGATCGTCTGCGGCGGCATCCTCATCGTGATCCTGTCCTTCCGCGGGCTCGACCCGGACGGGACGATCCACAAGGACTGACGGTCGTTCCGCGCCGGCGGTCGTTCGGGGTCGGCGGGTGTACGGGGCCGGCGGGCGTACGGGCGGACCCTCGGCCGGTCTGGCGGGACCCGGCCGGCCTGGCGGGACCCGGTCGGGACCGGTGAGCCTCGGTCAGGACCGGCGGGCCGCGGTCGGCACCGGCGGACCTCGGTCAGTTCCGGTGCGGCCTCGTCAGGACTGGCGTACGAGGCCGGTTGGGCCGTCCGGCATACTCGACGGGTGAGCACCCTTCCCGAGATCCGCACCCTTCCCGTACCCGACGGCCTGGAAGGCGAGCGTGTGGACGCCGCCATCGCCCGGATGTTCGGCTTCTCCAGGACCAAGGCCGCCGAGCTGGCCGCCGCCGGGAAGGTCCAGGTCGACGGGAGCGTGGCGGGCAAGTCCGATCGCGTGAGCGGTGGGGCCTGGCTCGAGGTGGAGATGCCGCAGGCCCCGCAGCCGGTGCAGGTCGTGGCCGAGCCCGTCGAGGGCATGGAGATCGTGCACGACGACGAGGACGTCGTGGTGATCATGAAGCCGGTCGGGGTCGCCGCGCATCCGAGCCCCGGGTGGAGCGGGACGACCGTCATCGGCGGGCTGGCCGCGGCCGGCTACCGCATCTCGACCTCCGGCGCCGCCGAGCGGCAGGGCATCGTGCACCGGCTCGACGTGGGCACCTCCGGGCTGATGGCCGTGGCGAAGTCCGAGCGCGCGTACACCTCGCTGAAGAACCAGTTCCGGGAGCGGACTGTCGACAAGCGCTATCACGCGCTGGTCCAGGGGCATCCGGATCCGCTGAGCGGCACCATCGACGCGCCCATCGGGCGCCACCCGAACCACGACTACAAGTGGGCCGTGACCGCCGAGGGGAAGCCGAGCGTCACGCACTACGACCTGATCGAGGCGTTCCGCGCCGCCAGCCTGCTGGACATCAAGCTGGAGACCGGGCGCACGCACCAGATCCGGGTGCACATGGCCGCTCACCGGCACCCCTGCGTCGGCGACCTGACGTACGGCGCCGACCCGACGCTGGCCAAGCGGCTGAAGCTGACCCGGCAGTGGCTGCACGCCGTCCGGCTGGGGTTCGAGCATCCGTCGGACGGGCGCTGGGTGGAGTTCGAGAGCGCTTACCCCGCCGACCTCCAGCACGCGCTGGACGTGATCCGGGCGGAGAGCGGCGCGTGAACGCTTCCACTGGGGAGCGGGCCGCGGCGTACGAGGTCCGGGTGGCCGCCGGTGAGGCGGATCTGGCGGCGTGCTTCGCGGTGCGGCACGAGGTGTTCGTCGGCGAGCAGGGAGTGCCCGCCGACATCGAGTACGACGCCTACGACGCCGGTGCGGTGCACGTACTGGCCGTCGGCGCCGACGGGCCGCTCGGCACCGGGCGGCTGCTGCACGGGGCGGCGGCGGTTTCCAAGAACGGCGGCGACGAGGGGGTCGGCGCGCTCGGCCGGCTCGCGGTGAGCCGGGCCGCGCGCGGGCTGGGCGTCGGCGCGGCCCTCGTTCGCGCGATCGAGGCCGAGGCCGCGCGCCTGGGCCTCACCGCGATCGACCTGCACGCCCAAGTGTCGGCGCTCGGCTTCTACGAGCGGCTGGGGTACGCCGCGTACGGCGGAGAGTTCCTGGACGCGGGCATCGTCCACCGCGCGATGAGGCGGGCGCTCTAGACGCGGCCTTGAGGGCCCGGGGCGTGGGGGCGTGTGGTGACGGCGGTTTCGGCACCACACGGGCCGCGCTGCGGGGCGCCTCGTCGTTGCGGTAGGCGGATTGTGTCGAGTCGCGTAATAGGCGCGACATGGCAGGCTGGCGTTTGTTTGGGATGTGATGCCTGCCTCGGAGTGTGCCGGCCGTGGATCAGTTGGCCCTGCTGTTCGTGTTGTTGCTGGGGGCCGTTGTCACCGTGCCGGTGGGGGAGCGGCTCGGGGTCCCGCCGCCGGTGCTGATGACGCTCGGCGGGGGTGTGCTCGCGCTCCTGCCGTTCGTGCCCAGCGTCGAGGTGCCGCCCGGGCTCATCCTGCCGCTGGTCCTGCCGCCGCTGCTGTACGTCGCCGTACAGCGCACCTCCTGGCGGGAGTTCGCGGCGAACCGGCGGCCGATCTTCCTGCTCGCCGTCGCGCTCGTCCTCCTCACGATGACCGCGGTCGCCGCGGTCGCGCAGGCCGTCGTCCCGGGGATGCCGATCGCCGCCGCCTGTGTGCTCGGCGCGCTCGTCGCGCCGCCCGACCCGGTGGCCGCGACCGCCGTCGCCGGGCGGCTCGGGCTGCCGCGGCGCATGGTCTCGATCCTCGAAGGCGAGGGCCTGTTCAACGACGTCACCGCGATCGTCCTCTACCACGTGGCGCTGGTCGCCACCGTCACCGGCAGCTTCTCCGTACCGAACGCCGCGGCGGCCCTCGTCCTGTCCGCGGTGGTCGCGACGGCCGTCGGGCTGGCGCTCGGCTGGCTCGCCAACCGGCTCATGGGGATGCTCGGCGACGCCACGCTTCAGGTCGGGCTGACCCTCCTCGTGCCGTTCGCCGCGTACGCCCTGGCCGAGGCGATCGAGGGGTCGGGCGTGCTCGCGGTGCTGGTCACCGCGCTGTTCCTCGCCGAGCACGCGGCCGACGCCGACGACGTGCTCGGCAGGCTCGCCGGGAACACCTTCTGGGAGGTGGTCGACACCCTCGTCACCGGCGTCGCGTTCGGCCTGATCGGCCTGGAGCTGCACCACGTACTCGGCGCCGCCGCCGGCCGCTGGGGCGAGCTGGCCGCCGCGGCGGCGGCCGTCATCGGGGTGGTCGTCGTCGTACGGCTGCTGTGGCTGCTGCCCGCGGCCTGGCTGACCAGGCGGCTGCACCGCCGCTCCGATGTCGCCGAGGACATCCCCGTGACCTGGCGGGAGACGGTCGTCATGTGGTGGGCCGGGATGCGCGGGGTCGCCTCGGTGGCGCTGGCCCTCGCGATCCCGTTCACGGTTGACGGCGGTGGCGGCTTTCCGGCCCGCGACGAGATCCTCTTCATCGCCTTCGCCGTCGTGCTGGCGACCCTTGTCGTCCAGGGCCTGAGCCTGCCGTGGCTCGCCCAGCGGCTGGACGTACGGTCCGACGGGGACGCCGAGCGCGAGCAGGAGCGGCAGTTGGCGCTGCGCGTGGCGAAGGCGGCGAAGCGGCGGCTGCGGGAGATCGAGGCCGAGCGGCTGGATGTGTCGGCGGGGCGGGACGCGGGGGCGCGGCTGCTGGGCATGTCGCCGCGTCCGACCGCCGTGTTCTGCGCCAACGACCTGCTGGCGCTCGGGGTGTTGCAGGCGCTGTACGGGGCGGGGGTGAGCGTGCCGGGGGAGATCGCGCTCGTCGGCTACGACGACATCGAGTTCGCCTCGGCGGCCGCGGTCCCGCTGACCTCGGTCCGCCAGCCGGCCTTCCGCATGGGCCGCACGGCCGCCGAACTCCTCATCGAGGAGACCGACGAGAGAACCGCCCCCTCGCACGAGCACCGGCGGATCGTCCTCCAGCCGGAACTCGTCGTACGGGGCTCGAGTCTGACGGTCGGGCGGCCGCGCGGCCGAAACCCGGCGTGAGCCTCCACTCCCCTTCCGTGACCACCGGTGCGTAGCATGAGGTCACGGCCGCGGCGGGCCGTGGGAAGGCGGACGGTCGGAGCTCGTGGCACGCATGGTGGGCATCAAGGACGTCGCGCGTCAGGCCGGGGTCTCGGTCGGCACGGTGTCGAACGTCATCAACCATCCGCAGATGGTGGCCGAGGACACCCGCGACCGGGTGCTCGCGGTCATAGAGCGGCTGGGGTACGTACGCAGCGAGACGGCACGGCAGTTGAGGGCGGGCCGCAGCCGGATCATCGCGCTGCTGGTGCTGGACATGGCGAACCCGTTCTTCGTGGACGTCGCCTCGGGAGCCGAGCGGGCCGCGCGGGAGACCGGGCTCGGGGTGATGCTGTGCAACAGCGCGCAGAACCCGCGGGACGAGGCGGACTATCTCTCGCTCTTCTCCGAACAGCGGGTGCGGGGCGTGCTGGTGACGCCCGCCGACACCACGGGCGCCAACCTGGAGAACTTCCGCCGCCACGGCATCCCGTTCGTGTTCGTGGACCGCGTGGTGCCGAGCGCCGAGGGGTGCTCGGTGTCGGTGGACGACATCACCGGCGGCACCCTCGCCGTACGCCACCTCCTGGAGTGCGGCCACCGCCGGGTCACCTACATCAGCGGCCCCATGCACCTGGCCCAGTGCCAGGACCGGCGCACGGGCGCGCTGCGGGCGCTGGAGGAGGCCGGGCTGCCGGTGGACCGGCTGACCCACGTCGAGGCCGAGCGGCTGGACGTCGCGGCGGGGCGGGACGCGGGGGCGCGGCTGCTGGGCATGTCGCCGCGTCCGACCGCCGTCTTCTGCGCCAACGACCTGCTGGCGCTCGGGGTGTTGCAGACCCTCTACGGCGCGGGCGTGCGCATCCCGGAGGACATGGCGCTCGTCGGCTACGACGACATCGAGTTCGCCTCGGCGGCCGCGGTCCCGCTGACCTCGGTCCGCCAGCCGGCCTTCCGCATGGGCCGCACGGCCGCCGAACTCCTCATCGCCGAGACCGGCGAGACGACCGCCGCCACCCACCACCACGAACGCATCGTCCTCCAGCCGGAACTGGTGGTCCGCGAGTCCAGCCTGGCCCGCCCCCGCGGCTGACCGACCGGCTCCCGCCGGGACCCGAACCGTGGCCACCAGCAGGTGACGCCGGGTGTTCGGACCCGAAGGGAAAAGTGGCGCTCCTCGGCCTCGTGGGTCCATGCTCTTCATGGTCACTCAAACCCATCCGAAGCTGGCACGGAGTAGCCATGAAGTGCTCCCCGCAGCCGGCCGCCACCCTCCTGGCCGCCGTCCTCGTCGCCGGTACACCCGCGCCCTCCGCCGCCGACGGGCCGGACCCCGCCGCTTCCGCCGCTCCCACTGCCCCCGGCACCGGCGCCCGGGAGAGCGCCGCGCCCTGCCCTGCCGAAGGCCACCCCCGGGACCCCGGATGGGCTCTCAGCTCCCCGCGGATTGACCCCGGTGACACCAACCACGCCTACGTCGGCAACGGCTACCTCGGGCAGCGCGTACCGCCGGGCGGCGCCGGGTACGTCGGCTGGGGCGAGGACAAGAAGACCGGCTTTCCGCTCTACACCCCGCGCTACGACGGCTCCCTCGTCTCCGGGCTCTACGCCAACAACCCGGAGACCGCCAAGAACCTCCAGGCCATCGCCGCGCTCCCCAACTGGAGCGGGCTGACCGTCTCCACCGGCGGCGACACCTTCACCCCCACCACCCCGGCCGCGCGCGTCTCGGACTACCGGCAGACCCTCTTCCTCCGCTGCGGGCTCGTCCGCACCTCCCTGACCTGGACCACCGCCGGCGGCCGCGCCACGGACCTGGTGTACGACGTGCTGACCGACCGCACCGACCAGCACGTGGGCGCCGTCCGCCTGCGGATGACCCCGCGCTGGAGCGGGGACGCCACCGTCACCGACCTGATCGACGGCCGCGGCGCCCGCCGCATCGCCCAGACCGGCGGCGGCCCCCGGCCCGGCGACCGCACCGTCGACGTCGCGTTCCGCACCGACGGCACACGGCAGAACGGAGCCGTCGCCTCCACCCTGCGGGAGGGGGCGGGGATCGGCGACAGCCGAGACCAACAGGACTCGGCTGCACAGAAATTGACTATCAGTCAGCGGATGGTGTTCCCCGTGCGCGCCGGGCGCTCGTACGAGCTCACCAAGTACGTCGGCGTCGACACCGACCTCACCTCCGGCGCCCCCGAGAAGTCCGCCGTCGCGGCCTCCCAGCGCGCCGCCGACCGCGGCTGGGACGCGCTGTTCGAGGCCAACGCCGCCGCGTGGGACCAGCTGTGGCGCGGCGACATCGAGGTCCCCGGGCAGCCCGAGCTCCAGGCCTGGGTGCGCTCCGCACGGTACGGGCTGCTGACCGCGGCCCGCCGCGGCGCCGCCAACAGCCTGGCGCCCACCGGGCTGAGCAGCGACGACTACGCGGGGGAGGTCTTCTGGGACGCCGAGACCTGGATGTTCCCCAGCCTCCTCGCCTTCGACCCGGACCTCGCCCGCACGGTCGTCGACTACCGCTACCGCACCCGTACCGCAGCCCGCGCCAACGCCGAGAAGCTCGGCTACCCCGGCCTGTTCTACTCCTGGACCAGCGGCGCCGACGGCGCGCTGTGGAAGGAGTGCCACAGCTGGGACCCGCCGCACTGCCGCACCCAGAACCACCTCCAGAGCGACATCGCACTGGCCGTCTGGCAGTACTACGAGGCCACCGGCGACACCGCCTGGCTGCGCACCCGCGGCTGGCCGATCCTCAAGGGCATCGCCGAGTTCTGGGCCGGGCGCGTGACCGCCCACGCGGACGGCAGCTACTCCATCGACGACGTCGCGGGCCCGGACGAGTACAGCAACGGCGTCGACGACGCCGTCTTCACCAACGCGGGCGCCGCCACCGCCCTCCGCAACGCCACCCGCGCCGCCGGACTCCTCGGCCGCCAGGCCCCCGCCGAGTGGACCGCAATCGCCGACAGGCTGCGCATCCCGTACGACAAGGAGCAGCAGGTCTTCCTGCAGTACGCGGGCTACCGAGGCTCGCTGATCAAGCAGGCGGACACCGTCCTGCTGATGTACCCGCTCGAATGGCCCATGCCGCGGCGGGCCGCCGCCAGCACCCTCGACTACTACGCCGCGCGCACCGACCCCGAGGGCCCGGCCATGACGGACTCGGTGCACGCCATCGACGCGGCGGCCATCGGCGAGCCCGGCTGCGTCACGTACACGTATCTCATGCGCTCCATCGCGCCGTTCGTCCGCGGCCCGTTCGCGCTGTTCTCCGAGTCGCGCGGCGAGAAGGCGGGTGCCGAGGACCCGCTCGCGGGCTCGCCCGCACAGGACTTCATCACCGGCAAGGGCGGCTTCCTCCAGGTCTTCGTCAACGGCCTGGCGGGCCTGCGCTGGCGCGCCGACCGCCTCCACCTCGACCCCATGCTGCCGCCGCAGCTGAAGGACGGGGTCAGGCTCAGGGGCGTGCGCCGGCAGGGCAGGACGCTCGACATCGAGGTGGGCCCCCGCACCACCACCGTGCGCCTGACCGGCGGCGATCCCCTGGAACTGGAGACCCCGCAGGGCAGCCGCACGCTGAGCCGGGGAGCCCCCGCCGTGGTGGAGACCCGCCGCCCGGACCTCGCGCCCACCGACGACCTGGCCCGCTGCCGCACCGCCCGCGCGGACTCCGAGCAGCCCGGCGGGTACGCGTACGCGGCGGTGGACGGCAGCCCGGCCACGGCCTGGGTCCCCGACGGGGCGAGCGGCAGCCTGACCGCCGACCTCGGCAGTACCGTCCGCGTCGAGCGGATCGCCCCCGAGTGGACCGCCGTCCGCCCCTCCGCGTACCGCCTGGAGGTCTCGGCCGACGGCCGCCACTGGCGGACGGTGGAGACGGGGAAGGACGGCGCGCTGAGCGAGCCGGTCCGGGCCCGGTACGTACGGGTGGTGGTGCGGGCCGCCGATCCCGGGAAGCCCGCCGGGGTAAGGGAGTTGAGGGTCGAGTAGGCGCGCGCCGCCGGATGGGTCAGAACGCGAGGTAGGGAGGGTTCGGGTCCCTGTCGGGGAAGGCCTGCTCGGTCCAGATGGTCTTCCCCGAGGGCGTGTAGCGCGTCCCCCACCGCTGCACGATCTGGGCCACGATGAACAGCCCGCGCCCGCCCTCGTCGTCACTGGCGCTGTAGCGCAGGTGCGGCGAGGTGTGGCCCGCGTCCGAGACCTCGCACAGTAGCGTCCGGTCGCGGATCAGCCGCAGGTGCACGGGCCCGGCGGCGTACCGGATCGCGTTGGTCACCAGCTCGCTGACCACGAGCTCGGTGGTGAACGCCAGCTGCTCCAGGCCCCATTCGCGCAGCCGCCCCGACGCCAGGTCGCGGGCCTTCGCCACGCCCGCGGGCTCGTCGGGCAGCTCCCACACTGCCACCCGCTCCGCGCCCAGCTCGCGGGTGCGGACCAGGAGCAGGGCCGCGTCGTCCGCGGCCGGGCCGCCGGGCAGCAGCTCGGCGAGCGCCCGGTCGCACACCTCCTCCAGCGAGTCGCCGCCGTCGGTGAGCACCCCGCCCAGCGTCGCCAGGCCCACGTCCACGTCCTGCTCCCGTGACTCCACCAGACCATCCGTGAACAGCGCGACCAGGCTGCCCTCGGGCAGTTCGACCTCCGCCGACTCGAAGGGCAGCCCGCCCAGGCCCAGTGGCGGGCCCGGCGGGAGGTCAGGGAAGGACAGCGTGCCGTCCGGGCCGACGATCGCCGGCGGGGGGTGGGCGGCCCGGGCCATGGTGCACTTCCGCGACACCGGGTCGTACACCGCGTAGAGGCAGGTCACGCCGGTGGCCACGTCGTCCTCGGGGCCCAGGCCCCCCGTCGGGTTCGCCGCGGCCCGCTCCTCCGCGCCCTGCCCCACCAAGTCGTCCAGCCGGGCGAGGAGTTCGTCGGGGGGAAGGTCCAGGCGCGCCAGGGCGCGTACGGTCGTGCGCAGCCGGCCCATGGTCGCCGCCGCGTTGACGCCGTGCCCGACCACATCGCCCACGACCAGCCCGACGCGCGTGCCGGACAGCCCGATCACGTCGAACCAGTCGCCGCCCACGCCCGCCCGGCTGTCGGTGGGCAGATAGCGGTACGCCACCTCGACCGCCGACTGCCGCGGCAGATGGCGCGGCAGCAGATTCCGCTGGAGCGTGAGCGCCGCCGCCCGCTCACGCGTGTAGCGGCGCGCGTTGTCCAGACACACCGCCGTACGGGCCACCAACTCGTCGGCCAGGGCGAGTTCACCGCTGTCGAAGGGGGAGGGGTTGGTGGCGCGCAGGAAGGTGACGAGCCCCAGGGTCGTGCCGCGGGCGCGCAGCGGGACGACGAGCGTGCCGTCGGCCAGGACGGTGCGGCCGGAGGCCAGGCAGCGGCCCTGCGGGGAGGCGTCGGCGTAGCCGATGCGGTACGGCTCCCGCTCCTTCCCCTCCACTTCCTCCGTCGGCTCCCGCTCCTCCGCCGGGGGTTCGGCGCCTTCGGGCGGTGGTCCCTCGGAGCGCCTGGCCATCCGCATCAGTACGCGCACGGGCTCGCCTCCCGGGTGCGGCTCCTCTCCCTCCAGCACTCCGGCCACCAGGTCGACGGTGACCGCGTCGGCGAACTGCGGGACCGCGACCTCGGCCATCTCCCGAGCGGTCTCGGCCATGCCGAGCGTGGTGCCGATGCTGCTGCCCGCGCGGACGAGCAGTTCGAGGCGGTGGAGGGTGCGGTAGCGGTCGCTGATGTCGAAGGCGTCCTCGCAGATGCCCAGCACGTGGCCGCGGGCGTCCTGGAGCCGGTAGTAGGAGCAGGCCCAGAAGTGCTCGTGCTCGCGGTCGGCGGGCGGGCGGCCGCGGTAGTGGAGGTCGACCACGGGCTCCCCGGTGGCCAGCACGTAGCGCATGACCTCGCCGAGGGTCGCAGGGTAGTCGTGGGAGAGGAACTCGCCGTCCGGGTACAGCTCTTCGGCGTGCTGCCCGACGTACTCCTCCAGCGGCCGGCCGATCTCCTCCGCGTACTTGGCGTTGGTCCACGCGACGCGCAGCTCCGGGTCGTAGATCGCCAGGGCGACGGGGGACTGGGTGGCCAGGCCGTGCAGCATCGCCTGGTGCGACTCCCAGTGGCGCAGCCGCTCCAGCGGGGCGGTCACCATGACGCGGGTGGCGCCGTTGCCGCCGGCGGCCAGCTCGCAGACCATGACCGCCACCTGGATCACCTGGCCGTCGCGGTGGCGCGCTATCCGGGCTTCGCTGTGGCAGGCTCCGCTGTCCTCGGGCGGCTCGATGAAGCCGGGGAGGGCGGCCTCGGGGGTCGGCCGGCCGACGAGCAGGGTGTCCACGTGCTGCCCGATGATCTCCTCCGGCGGGTAGCCCAGGAGCTCCTCGGCCGCGGGGCTCCACCCGATGACCACGTCCTGGGCGTCGAGCACCGCCGTGGCCGCCCGGGTGACATCGAGGGGACCGCGGAAATCGACGCCGCCGGCCGCGTCCCACGCGCTCATGGCACCAACCCAGCCCGGATTCATTACTAACAGAATCGATCCTGCTCAGGACGGACACAACCGCAGTCGCCGCCCTCCCCGCCACGTGCGGCGGGGAGGGCGGTCGCGGACGTGGGGGGACGCGGAGATCAGCCGTCGTGGGCGCGGCGGCGGCGCAGCGAGATCACCACACCGCTGACCGCCAGGGCGAGCAGGGTGGCGCCGCCCGCGATCTGCGCGGGGTTGGCCTCCGTGACGCTGCCGCCGAGGCCGCCCCTGGTGCCCTTGCCGGGCCGGTCCGGGCTGGTCGGGCCCGTACCGGAGCCGTGCCGGTCGAGGATCTTGAGGGAGGTGGTGCCGGCTTCCTTGCCGCAGGTGAAGGTCACGTCGTACACGGCGCCGGGCCTGGCGTCCTCGTCGACGCGGGCGGTGCCGGAGTGCTCGCCGCCGTCGGACGGCCGGAGCCGCACGGTGTCGAAGACACCGGAGGAGGCCGTGGCGCCGCGGTCGCACTCGGTGACGTGCAGGGTGACCGAGCCGCCGGGTTTGACGGACTTGGGGGAGATGTCGAAGCCGAAGGAGGTGATGTTCGGATCGGGTGCGGCGAGGGCCGCCGGGGCGGCCAGGCCGAGGCCGGCACCCGCCAGACCGAGGCCGGCGCCCGCCAGGAGCACCGCCGCGCGTATTCGTCCAGCTCGCATGTCGTATCTCCTGCGCCGGAGCGGCGTCCTGCGGGCCGCTTCGAGGGAAATCCGGCGTATTTGGGATTAAGCCCCCAGAACGAGGCCGAGGCGATACGGGGCCCGCCACTCGGGTGACGGCCGCGGGCGCCGCGGCGGGGCTCCGGGCGATTCGGTCGCTGTGTCGGCTCCATCCGCTCTGTCCGTCAACCGGGCCTTACCGGTCGCACTGTCAGGTTCGGCGGGTATGGCGCGTTCCAGCGGCCATGTCCGTCGTGCGCTGGTGATGTTCGTCATTTTTCGCGACGGACGGGTTTTCAAGGTCCTGGTTCCACAAGGGGGTTACTCGCCCGTCTCGCCCACCTCGGCGTCCTTAACTCGTGGATTAAGTCCAGTTTATCCAACACATAACTGGCTGGTAGGGAAACCCTCAGTGAGCCGCGCGGCCGAATTCCCGTACCCTGCCTTCGTGTTAACGTCCCACGCCGCGAAGCGAATACGAAAGGAATCGCCGTGGGTCACATACACCACTTCAGCGCCGGGTGGGTCTCGCCCCTCCTGGCGTACGCCATGGCGAGCGTCGGCGGCGCCCTCGGACTCCGCTGCACCGTCCGGGCGCTCGCGGCCACCGGCGCCTCCCGCCGCAACTGGCTGCTGACGGCGTCCATCGCCATCGGCTCCGGCATCTGGACCATGCACTTCATCGCGATGCTCGGATTCGGC
This sequence comes from Streptomyces pathocidini, assembly GCF_001418495.1. Lineage (GTDB taxonomy): Bacteria > Actinomycetota > Actinomycetes > Streptomycetales > Streptomycetaceae > Streptomyces > Streptomyces pathocidini. The sequence goes on from NZ_LIQY01000028.1 coordinate 33,178, forward strand.
GTGTCCGGCACCGCGATCCGCTACGACATTCCGTTCACCGTCCTCGGCCTGCTGATCGCCATGGCGGTGACTGGCGCGGGCATCTTCACGGTGGGGTACGGCCGCATCCGGTCCCGTTCCCTGCTGCTGGGCGGTCTCGGCACCGGACTCGGCGTGGCCGCCATGCACTACCTCGGCATGGCCGCGCTGAACCTGCACGGCACCGTCACCTACGACATAGCGCTGGTCGGCCTGTCCGTCGCGATCGCCGTCGGCGCCGCAACGGCCGCCCTGTGGGCGGCACTTACCGTCCGCGGCACCTCCGGCGCGGCCGTCGCCTCGCTGGTGATGGGCCTCGCCGTCAGCAGCATGCACTACACCGGCATGGCCGCCGTCGGCATCGAACTGGCGCCCAGCCGCGCACCGTTGTCCGGCGCGACGGCCATGGAGTTCATCTTCCCGCTCGCCGTCGTCCTCGGCTCCTTCCTCTTCCTCACCTCCGCCTTCGTCGCGCTGTCCCCGACCGCCCGTGAGAAGGCGGCCTCCGAGGCCGCCTCCACCCCGCTCCGCGAGGCCGAACTCCCCATCGGATAGCAGCCCTTGACTCCGACTTCGCCTGACCGGTCGTCACCGGCCGCCGGCCGCGCGCCGGACGCAACGTCACCCCGCCTCCGCCAACCGACCCCCATCGAACTCCCACCCAACGAGGAACACATGCGAGCAACGGACACGCCGGCCCGCGGTGGGGCCGGCGGCCAGACTTCCCCGCCCGGCAGCGGGCCCCGGCACGCCCTGAGACCCCAGAGCCGGCCCGGCGTCGGCCCCTGGCTCCTGCTGCCCGACCGGTTCCGTCCCCGGACCGTCCGAGCGAAGATCGTCTCGCTGCTGATGGTCCCCGTCATCTCCCTGATGGCCCTCTGGGCCTTCGCCACGGTCACCACGGCGCGCAGCGTCTCCGAGGTGGACCGGCTCAAGGAGGTCAACGCCACGCTGCTGGCCCCGGTCGGCGGGTACGTCACCGCCGTTCAGGGCGAACGCGCCGCCGCTGTCCGGTACCTGGCGGCCCCCAGCACCGACCGCAAGGCCGCCTACGACGACCGCCGCAAGGGCACCGACGCCGCGGCGGTCGCGCTGCGCGACGGGGTCAACGCCGGCTCCACGGACGCCCCGGCGATCGACCCCGACCTGCCGGGCCGCATCGACCGGCTGATGAACGACGCCGACCGGCTCGCCGAGACGCGCAAGCAGGTCGACGCCCGCGGGGCCGACCGGGAGCGGACCTTCACCGCGTACACCGAGACCGTCGACCACGCCTTCGCCGTCTCCGGCGCGCTGACCTCCGTCCAGAACACCGAGGTCTCCTCCGAGACCCGGGTCGTGCTGGAGCTCCAGCAGGCCCGCGAGCTCATCGCCCGCGAGGACGCCCTGCTGGGCGCCGCGCAGGCGGCGGGCCGGATGAGCGCGGCGGACCACACCCGGTTCGCCGGAGCCGTCCAGGCCCAGCGGATGACCTTCGGCTCCGCCGTGGACGACCTGCGCCCCGAGGACGCCGACGCCTACCGCAAGGTCCTCGCCAGCGAGGCGTACCAGGACCTGCGCAGCGCGGAGGACGCCGTGCTGCGGGCCGGCTCCGCCGCCCCCACGGCCGTACCGGCCGCGCGGTGGAGCGACGCCAACCGAACCGTCGCCCAGGACCTGAGCCGGGCCGAGGCGGGCGCCAGCACCGCGGCCGCCGCGGGGGCGGACACCTTCAGTCTCGACGTGCTCGGTGGCTCCGGCCTTGCGGTCGTCCTCGGCCTCGCCGGCGTACTGCTCTCGCTGTTCATCTCGGTCCGGATCGGCCGCGGCTTGGTCGTCGAGCTGGTCGAGCTGCGGAACTCCGCGCTCCAGCTCGCCGGGCGCGAACTGCCGCGCACCATGCGCCGGTTGCACGCGGGCGAGGACGTCGACATCGACGCCGAGGCGCCGGTGCGCAAGCACGGCGACGACGAGGTGGGCCAGGTCGGCGCCGCCCTGGACGCCGTGCACCGGGCGGCCCTGACGGCCGCCGCCGAGCGCGCCGAGGTCCTCAGTGGAATCTCCGGCGTGTACGTGAACCTGGCGCGCCGCAGCCAGGTCCTGCTGCACCGCCAGCTCGGGCTGCTCGACACCATGGAGCGGCGCACCGAGGACCCCACGGACCTCGAGGACCTGTTCCGCCTCGACCACCTCACCACCCGCATGCGGCGGCACGCCGAGAGCCTGATCATCCTCTCCGGCGCCGCCCCCGGCCGCGGCTGGCGCAACCCCGTGCCGCTGCTGGACGTCGTACGGGCCGCCGTCGCCGAGGTCGAGGACTTCCCGCGGGTGGAGGTCCGGGGCGTTCCGGAGGTACGGCTCTCCGGCACCGCCGTCGCCGACATCACCCACCTGATCGCCGAACTCGTGGAGAACGCGGTGGCGTTCTCGCCGCCGCACACCAAGGTGACGGTGCGCGGGGAGCAGGTCGGCGCCGGGCTCGTCCTGGAGATCGAGGACGCCCAAGCTCCCTGGAACCGGGGCCGTTGGCGCCTCACCGGCGACCAACTCGGCGCTGTATGCACGCGGAGCCACGATGCCCCCGACCTCACCCTGGGCATCTCCGCACTCGGCTCCGCCTACCTCGGCGGCACCACACTGACGGAACTGGCCGGAGCCGGCCGGATCCACGCACACCGGCCGGAGACGCTCGCCGCCGCCACCACCGCCTTCACCTCACCGGTGGCACCCTGGCTCCCTCACAGCTTCTGCCGTTCTCTCCTGCCCCGCATGTAACCCCGGCCACCGGCGCACCCCCGCACGTGGGTGCGGGCCGGTCCCGGCCCGCACAGATGGGGGAGACCCTGGCAACGTAGGCCTGGCTGCGAATCGTGCCCGCTGGCGGACACGCACAAGGGACGCCCACCGGGCCGGACGGAGACCGTCTCGCCCACGGCGTGACATCACCCCGTGGCCAATCCAGGGGCCGGTCGGGTTCACGGCACGGTCTCATGACGGGATCGCGCGCCGTGAACCCGACTGGCGGGTCCGGGCGTTGACCGGCTCAATCGCATTCGCCGTGCGGATGATGCGGCGAATCCCGGCTCAAACCGCAGGAAAAGGTGGACCCTTCCCCACGTTTCTCACTGCCTTTCACGACCGCCGGCGACCGTCCTGGACCAGCCAGACGCTCCAGGACGGTCGCTATGGCCTGCGCCATCGTGGTGCCGAGAGAAGCGAGAGGGGCAGGGCAAGGACCGCAGCGTCTTCCGGCCCCGCGAAGGTTACGCAACTCCGAGGCGGCCAGCACTCTCGCCCGCCCAGCGCATGCGCACACCGGCGTAGACGCATGGTGCGACTGCCGATTCGGACAGCAGTATCAGGTCGATCGCGTACGCCCAGTTTCTTATTGTGAAATGTTTCTTTGGTGATTTCGGAGGGTTTTAGATGAACGATGGGAACCGTCGCGGCGAAGAGGATTGCAGCCTTTCGGTTGCCGATGTCGTGGTGCGTGCCGATGATGATCCGGGGGATCCACCGCAGTGGGTGTGGCATGCTTCTTCGTTACCTCCCAGCGAAATCGAGAAGGACGGGGCGGTTTTCCCTAAGGGGATGGATGGGACGCGTCCTGATCAGCCGCCGCCCAACCTGAGCTTGTACTCGCACGTCCAGGGAACTGCGTCGGGGGCGAGCCGGTACGACTCGGGTTATGTCGGCACAACGACCGATCGGGACTACGCGCTGCGTCGGATCACGGAGCGTTTCAACGGCAACGGCTACTTGTATCGGGTGCACGCCACGCCGAACTTCGTGGACGTGGCCGGCACCCTAGGCGGCTTCTACAACCGGGCCTCCGAGCACGAGTACGCGGCCATGGGCGGCTTCCGGTACGACCAGATCATGGAGTGGGAGGAGGTCAGCTTCGGGGTTGCCCAACCCGGCGAGAGCAACGCTGCGTATGACCGGGATCGCTACAGCGGCCTGCGCGCGAGCAGCGGTCAGCCGCAGCTCGCCGGATTCCCACCCGAACACGCCGCCTGGTCCCAGCAGCCGTGGCGCCAATTCGCCTCCTGTGGCTCGGTCTCCTCTCCTGCACAGACCGACGGATCCACCGACACACAGGACGAAGAGTGCACACCGCTACTCCGCCCCTACGACGAAGGGATGGCCTTCTGGAACTCCGTCAAAGAGGCAGGCCACGTGCCCGACCGGTGGTTCACCGGAAAAGAGACGCCACTGCAACTGGTCAACGCCGCGAACGGACAGGTCGCGGAGAACAAGAATGCCGCGGGCAACGGGGCAGCGATCATCATGTGGGGCGGGCACCGCGGCAAGTTTCAGCAATGGCACCTCGAACGCGCGGAGCACAACACCTACGTCGTGGTGAACCTCGCCAGCGACAAGGTACTGGACGGCAAGAACAGCCCCGTGGACGGCGAGCCGGTCGTGCAGTGGGAACGTGACGGCAAGCCGTGGCAACGCTGGCTCCTCAAGCCGGCGAACGGTGACCTGTTCCGTCTGGTCAACTCCGCCACTGGCATGGCACTCGACCTCGCCAGCAAGGAGGAAGGCGCGGCCGTGGTCCAACGCAATGTAACCAACGCCCAAACCCAGACCTGGCGCCTGCGCATGACTGACCCGCTCGACCAGGTCACCGTGCTCCTCACCAACAGAGCGAACGGCAAGGCTATCGACATACGACGCGACGGGCAGGACAACGGCGAACACGTAGTGCAATGGGAACCCAACGGAAATCCCTGGCAGAATTGGAAACTCATCGCCACTGACGATGGAACATACGTGATCACCAGCATGGCCAGGGCCAAGGTCCTCGACGCCGGGGACAAGCCCGGCGAAGGCACAACTGTCGTCCAGTGGGACCGCGACGACAAGCGACCCCAAAAATGGCGGATCGAACTCGATGACACAGACAACACCGTCTACCTCGTAGAGGTAACGAGCGGCCTGGCCATCGGCAACGACGACAGCAAGCAGGACGGCGCCACCCTCACCCTGCAGACAAAGAACCCCGCCAAACACACTCGGCAGAAATGGTCCCTCGAACCCGTCGAACCAACCTCCTGAACCACCCTGCCGAACTGACCGGGGACCTGCTGGATGACTGGCCGAAGGGCATACGGCTGATCGTCCGCAAGGAACGACCCCACCCCGGAGCCTAGTTGAGGATCACCGACGCGGACGGCATGCGGATCACCTGCTTCGCAACCAATACCGCCGCCCGTCCGATCGCCGAACTCGAGCTCCGACACCGGCTGCGGGCCCGCGCGGAAGACCGGATCCGGGCCGCCCGGGCGACTGGCCTGCGGAACCTGCCCCTGCACGACACCGCACAGAACAAGGTCTGGCTGGAGATCGTCCAGATCGCACTCGACCTGCTGGCCTGGATGCCCATGCTTGCCCTGACCGGCCAGGCGAGGCTCTGGGAACTGAGGTGCCCCGAGCCTGACGGACACAGAGTCACGTAGGGTTCGAGAAAGTCCGGAAGGAAGAGGCGTTGTCGAGGAAGTACCGGAAGTATTCACCCGAGTTGCGAGCCGAAGTCGTGAAAGCGGTCCTTTGAGACCGGTGCCACCCCGGCGAAGGTGGCACGTGATTTCGGCCTGGTTCCGGAAACCGTCCGTACCTGGGTGCGGCGTGAGAAAGAACGGATCCGGGGAAACACGCCCGACACGCGGGAAGCGCACGACCGCGCCCGGATCGCTGAACTGGAACGCCGAGTGCGTGAGCTGGAGGACGATAACGCCTTCAGCTGACCGGCTGGGTGACGCCGGAGTTGGTGGATGAGGTGGTGGCCGAGTGCGGCCGGGACGGGGTGAAGCCAGGGCGCCCTGTCGCGAAGGTTCATGGTCTACTTCACGCTCGGGCTGGCGCTGTTCGCCCAGGACTTGTATGACGACATCGCGGAAAACCTGGTCGGGGCCCTGGACTGGGATGCACGAGTCGGTACCGAGCCGGGTCTCGTTCACCAGGACACGGCAGCGGCAGCGGCAGCGGCTGGGGCCTGAGGTACTGGATGCGTTTCTCCGCCGCATTGGCGGGGCGGTGGCCCCGGATGGTTAGGGCGGGTCGTTCTGGCAGGGATGCGGTTGGCCGCGGTGGACGGGTTCGTGCTGGCCAGCGAGGTGAACCGGACGTTCTTCGGCGGGCCAACCGACGCCCGCCAGGCTGACGCGGGGTTGCCACAGGTGCGGGTGGTGACGCTGCCGAGCGTCATGTTCCACCCACCGTATCAGCACAATCGTGCTGGCCATCGACACGCTGCTGACCTGCAGCTATTCACAATGAGGAGAGCTCACTGATCAGACGTGTCCCTCAGGAGATGGAAGGGAAAGTATGAACGGCAACGAGGCCGCGACATATTTGGCACACCGTATACAAGTCGACCGAGATATACGTGCTGAGTGGAATCGGCTATGTGGCAATGCGCTAGAACTAGCACGCATGGGCAAGAGGAGCGAGGCTAGCAGATTGATTTCCCGATACCTTAGCATTCAAGAGCTCAATACAGATTTTTCCAATGTAAATACCGCTTTAGTGTCAGTGGAAAATCGATGCAGACCCGATGCTGAGGCGCTTCGAGCCGTTCAGGAACTGCAGAGTTCGGGCAAGCTTCGAGAGAAATTTCGGTACTTAGTTTTGGAGGAACTGCAGAAGGCTAAAGCTTCAAGCGTAGGATCGGGCGGAGGAACCTCGCTTGACAGATTCTCTAGTTTCTTGGATGAGAACGGATACGGAACCAGCGTAGCTCAGTTTGCTACCGCTCTGGGAAACTCCCTCGAACCGAATATTTCACGTTGGGCAGAAGTGTACGGGAACACTACGTACAGAAAGGACGGAAGCCTGCCCGCATCAGAGGGACAGATAATAGTCTATCGCGATTCCCTTATCATTGACGATGAGAAGATTATTGATTTTGATTTTAATGGTAGTTCTGCTTCTGTCGTGTGGGATTCTTCGTCTGGGCTAAACGAGACGTCGGGCCGCCTCTTCTTCAGCCACCCCTACGTCGCGGGAGGTGGTCTACCCTGTATTTGTGGGCATATCGTATTCCCGGAAGGGCCGGACTATCCTTTAGGTGGTGGCGAGGTGACTGTTTCGGCAATCCCGGGAGGAGTGGAGGATTACCCACCGTTCATCGATGTTCAAGAGCTACATAGCAGTCTCAACGTAATCGGAATGCTCGTTAAACTCGCTCGCATGGGTGTCATAGTTAACTATTGCGTAAACCTGAACGGATAAACTTCTGGAAGTTCGAGAATCTCGATAATGGATGGAGCTTAACGATTTGCAGGATTGAATTCAAGCTGGAGGTTTCAGATGAGGCAAGTGCTTATCTCGATCGCATCGCTCCGACGTGATGTGGGTGACTACCCAGAGTTTACCAGGAGCTTCATTCGCCAGCTAGCATTCTCGGGCGACAGGGTTACCCTTCTCGCAACGGTTCCGTATCGCAAATTGACAGAGGGGGAAACATATATATCAGAGCGAGAATATAACGCGACACTTGCGCAGTTACGGTACGACTATCAAGGAGTGAGCCGGATTGCGTTACTGCCGAATAAGAACAACTCTCCCGACTTGAAGCTTACGAGCAAATGGATGTCCCAGAAGAGCATTCCGGCCGATCTTCTGGCCGCTTCAAACTCATTTGACGTAGTTTTTGATTTTCCGGAATCGGGTCATTACGTAGGTATGGCAACGTTCCAGGGCCGGTCAAGATGGTATCCAGAAGCGCGCTATGTATGCGTAGTTCATGAGCCGTTATCGTCTGCGTCGGGAAGAAATCTATACAATGAGTTGGCTGCAGCGACGCTCCCGGAAGCAGATATTGTTGCCTGTATAGGTAACAATGTTTCTTTTCAGTACAGGATGGCATGCCGGCTGGGATCTTTGCCCGAGACCCACACGCTCATTCCCGGGTCTCACTATGAGAGTATGGATCCTCGACCGTCTCTAGATACATTAAATTTTCTCATCACATTACCGGGGCGACTGGATATTCCATCTCTCGAGTATTGCCTGCGTGCGTTCGGAACCATCAGGAATTTGAACTTCACAATTGATATAGCCGGAATCCCTGAATCCCAAAGAGGAGTCGTAGAGAACTGGGCTAATGACTTAGTGGGCGGTGGATTGGCTCGTAACGTTCGAGGTTTGGGATTACCTGCTGACTTTGAAAATCTTGAGCCCCTTCTTCGCCGGTATCATGCAATTATCCCCCTTACTTCCGAATCGGATTTTGGACTGATCGCTCTTGATTCCCTCGGTCGGGGCACTCCTGTGCTGGTATCAGACTTCAGCGAAACTGCCAACTTCATTAGATTTAACGTAAGTCCCAGATATCCTGGTGAAAAAATTGGACAGTCTTTCATGGTGCATTCCGACATTGATGATGGCAGGGAGGGGCCAAAACGCTGGGCCGAGGCAATAAGGGCGTTCGGGGCAGACCCATTGAAATTCTACGAGGAGGCTGAAAAGGTTAGAGAAGTGATTAGAGAGTTCTCCTGGGGAAACTGTGTTAACGCACTGAATAGGAGATTAGAGGGCTTGGATCTCCTAGATCCTGCAGACACGGAGCAGGCACCGAATGGGGATATTGTCTCGAGTCGCGATATTCCAAGCCGTGTGGATCTTCAAGTAGCCAACTTCGAGGTGCCCGCAGAGGGTGTTCTGGACGGCGATCTGTCTGAATTGGATATAGCCGTCGCAGTGGGAGACTCAATGCGTAAGATGAAAGCCCAACTGGCTAGCGAGTTCGACGATCTCGAAGAATGGGAGAAGGCGTCAGAGGAGGGTGAGACAATCCAGAACAGGATCCAGGCTATCAGCAAGAGAATCCATGAAGAAAAGGAGCGGCAGATTCGAGAGGAGAATGAGAAGTCTTTGGAGCAGTCCGGTGAAGTGAACGAAGTGATAGATCTTTCATAGGGGGAATCTCCTGGTAGCTTTAGGAGGGTGTTTGTTAGCGAGTGGAGGATGGTTGACAAAACTTGCGACTGCACTCCGACAAGCTCCGCATCGTGTACCGCAAGGCGTGGACCGTGTCGTGCGTTATGGTCACATCTCCAAGCAGGGTGCCCATGGTTGCGTTGGATCATGTGCGAAGCCGCACATGTCGCGAAACGGAGCCCGGGATACATCGACTTCTACGTTGCTCGCGAGCTCCTCACCCGTGCTTACCACGTGCTCTGCGCGATGGAGGCCACCAAGCCATGCCAAGTCGGCTTCGGGTCCGCCGGGAAGCCTCGGGCGAGCTCGATACTGACTGTTCGACGACGCTTCGGTGGGCTGAGCGGCGGAGTTTGCGGCATCAGCTCGGCGAACCAACGCTCGATGAGGTTGAGCCAGGACGCCGAGGTGGGGGTGAAGTGCAGATGGAAGCAGGGGTGACGCATCCGGTCCAGGGCCTGGATCTGTGACTTCTCGTCCACCGCCAGAACCAGGGCATTCTCCGGCGGGGACAGATACATGCCCACCACGTCTCGGACCTTGGTCACGAACTGCGGGTCGGTCGACAGCTTCCAGGTCTCCACGATGTGCTGCTTGAGGCCGAACGCCCGCCAGATCCGCGACACAGCTGACTGCGACATGCCTGCCGCCTCGGCCATCGAACGCGTCGACCAGTGCGAATCATCCGTCGGCGGCGCCTGGCCGAGCGTCCTGGCGACCAGGGTCTCGACCTGCTCGTCCGTGATCTTCCACGGCGCCCCCGAACGCGGCCGGTCCACCAAGCCCTCCAGCCCGTCCGCGACGAACCGGGACCGCTACTTACGCACCGTCTCCCTCGAGACACCCAGATCATCCGCAACCCGCGCGTTCGACAGGCCCTCCGTGCTTGGCCTCACCGGATGAACCCGGACAGAACACGATCATGCAAAAGACCCTGGGCATGCCCCTCACAGAAACTCTGCACCACCTCAGCCCGCGGCTCCCGCATGCTCACCCTCCGCCCGAAAGAAGCCCACGAGGCCCTCGCACGAGCCCGCACGGAACAGAAGACCAAGACCTGGAAGGACAAGTACGCGCTCAGAGCGGGCATCGAGGGCACCATCAACCAGGCCTTGGACATCACCGGCCTGCGCCGGGCCCGCTACCGCGGCCTGCCGAAAGTCCGCCTCCAGCACGCCTTCTCCGCCACAGCGATCAACATCATCCGGCTCGACGCCCACTGGACCGACCATCCCCTCCGCCGGGTCCGCACCAGTCGCCTCGAACGCCTCGCCTACAAACTCACCGCCTGAACCCGAATTAAGCAACAGAGTCGCCCTGCCGCACCTGACCAACGATAATAGTAAATTACCGCTGGAGTAAGTGCTGTATCTAGTTCTGTGCTCGCACACTCCACCGTGTGAAAATTCTCTGCGTTCTCCGGAATGGCGACAGTATCACAAGACTCGAATTACCCATCGTGCAACAGCTCGACAGGCGGAATTAAACCAGTCGAATTCCACAGCCTGCAGAAATGGAGGGTGACATGGGAGCAGCTACAGCATCTCAAAGTGACGACAATGATCAAAAAACCGAAGAAGCTTACAGGTTTTTGCATGCACTCTGCACTGACAATAAACTTCGAGATAAATGGAAAAAAGCGATAGAGCAAAGCAAGAATGCCAGCGGGCCAGATAGGCTGTCGTACCTGGATAACGTCATATCCGGTTCCGGCTACTATACATCACTGACGCAAGTTCTAGATTTGGTGAAATTTGACGAATGGGACCCCCAGGGTCAGTATCCATTCAGCGTCGAAAATAGATCACAACAAGAAATAACCGTATATATTACGACAGCAAAGGCGCCCACTAATCCGCCATCATTAGACTCTCACAGCTATTATCCAATCTATATCCACGTAGACACAGTGGCCCCAGGGCAAAGCAAGGACTTCAAAACTCACTACGCCAGCGCGCGCATCGCGGTATGTCGAACTAGCGACGACTTCCCACTCTCTTCCCATGTCGTCGAAGATCTAATGCCCGACAGTCAAAAGATCCAGGTATCAGCCAATGCTCAACCAGCAACCAACCAAGCGCTGAACTTCTATAAGTCATATGTCACGCAACCATATGACCCCATATCGCTAAAATTCTACGATGTTATCACCAACACCTCAACTGACAAGCTGAGTGATAAAGTGGCGGAATTTTTCTCCGCCAATGGGTATCCGGGAGTAGATATTGAAGCATTTACCCTGGTGAGCTACTGGGCAACCAACTCTCTTTACGCGTTCCCTGGTACATATTATTGCTACGAGCCTCAGAGCAGCACAGACGGGTTCATCTTGCCGACGTCTCCAGTCGGGACAATCTCTATCGAAGACGGAAAAGCTACCTACTCTCCCTCAAGCGGTGGCGACTCAAGCGATCTCACTTTAGCAGGAAGCAAATTAACAACCCCAGCTGCTACGCAAAAGAAGGGAATTTATTTAACAGGCATATTGCGCGACATATCTAGCGAAAATGAAAACAATAAACGAATCATCTTGTCCTTTGTGGGGACCCGCGATGGAAAGAAGCTAATAGCGCAACCAGATAAGCAAGTCGCCTTTCCCTGGTACGTCGCAACCTATGACTTGGCATACACAGCGTTCATGACGGTGGTTGTCGTCATGAATATCCATATGGCGGTTCACATACTCAAAGCAATAGCAAGCGATCTCGTATACTTGAAAAATAATATCCCGAAGCTGGTGGACAGTATAAGGGCGTGGGCTAATAAAACTGGAGAGACCGCGGGACCAGAAAGTTCAATCGGAGAAGACGTCGATCCGATCAACGTGGATGTCGACGTAGACGTCGATATCGATGTCGATATCGATGTCGATATCGATGTTGACGTCGATGTTGATGTCGATGTCGACGTCGATGTTGATATCGATGTCGATATCGACGTAGACTTTCTGGCGGTGGTGGACGTAGATGTTGATATCGACATTAACGTGAACATTGATATCGATGTTGATGTTGATATCGATGTCGATATCGACGTTGATATCGACATCGATACAGATGTTGATGTGCAACCAGGCATGGTTCGTGGTCTGATCAATCAAGTCGGTAAGTGGGTGCTAAAAAAGGGACTCCCCTTTCTTCTTAAGAATGCTGCAATTTATTTCGCCTTCCAGTCAGCCGGACAACTACTCGACGCATGGAAAAAAGCAGATCTATCAGCAATTAATGACAACATCCAACCGCGTGAATCCACCGGACTGGGGCTTCTGATCAACTACATGCTCAACGAAAAGAATTCGATACAAGAACGCTGGAACACATTTGCCGACTTTGCCCAGCACCCCCAAACGGAAACGAAATCCCTCGAAATGGCCGTGGCATCAATACAGGCCGCTAAAAACGATGCTGCCGATAATGCCTCACGCAATTGGCGATGGTCCACGCAGGAAGAGGGCGACGCTGTGTCCAAAATGTCTCAGTATGCACAAAATGATGCCTATAAAGCATTTCAAGAGCTTGGTAAATATACCTATAAAGGTAAGGCGCTTCCCGTAAAGATAGGAGCTGGCATAGCGATGAGGTACCTCAAAAAGCTTTAGAGCGTGAGCGAATTGGGCGGCCGGTAGAGCCAGCAGGCGAAGAGGACAGGCACAGGTGCTGTGGCATCATGCCGGGGAATGACCTCCGGGGAGATCGTCGCGCACCTGGAGGAGGTCTACGGAATGAAGACCTCGAAGGAGACCATCTCCACCATCACTGACAAGGCCCTGGACTCGATGAACGAGTGGGCGCACTCGCCCGCTCGACCCGGTCTACCCAGTGATCTTCGTGGACGCGATACATGTGAAGATCCATGAGGCCAGGTCACCAACAGGCCGATCTACGTCGCCATCGCGGTCACCGCCGAAGGCTACCGCGAGACGTTGGGCCTGTGGGCCGGCGATGGCGGCGAGGGCGCCAAATTCTGGCAGCAGGTCCTCACCGACCTGCGCAATCGTGGCGTGAAGGACGTCCTCATGCTGGTCTGCGACGGTCTGACCGCTCTGCCGGACACCGTGGCGAACGTGTGGCCCCAGACCGTGGTCCAGCAATGCGCGGTTCACCTGATCCGGGCGAGCCTGCGGTACGCCTCGAGATGGGACTGGCCCGAGCGGGCCGCCGACCTCAAGCAGGTCTATACCGCCGTCACGCGGCCCAGGCCCGCGAACGCCTCGAGGGGGAGTAAATCTAACGGTGGATCCGACGATCATGGGAGGGACGTCAAGTGACTGATATCGCCGTGGTGTTGGAGACCGTGGAGCCTGTCGAGAGCGTCCAGTCCGGGCAGCCTGCGTCCGTGTCCGACGAGCAGCTGGTCGCGATGCTGGTGGAGCGGGCCCGGTCGGAGGGGCTGTAGCTGACCGGGCAGGGTGGGCTGCTGCAGCAGCTGACCAAGCGGGTCTTGGAATCTGCCCTGGAAGGCGAGATCACCGATCACTTCGGTTATGAGAAGCATGATCCGGCAGGCAAGAACAACGGCAACAGCCGCTGTGGCACCCGCGCCAAGACCGTGCTGATCGACGTCGGGCCGGTGGAAGTGAAGGTGCCTGGCGACACTGCCGGCAGCTTCGAGCCGCAGATCGTCAAGAAGCGGCAGTGGCGCTTGACCGGCGTCGACGAGATGGTGCTGTCGTTGTCCGTGAAGGGCCTTACCCACGGGGAGATATCGGCTCACCTCGCCGAGGTCTACGGCGCCGAGGTCTCCAAGCAGACCGTCTCCACCATCACCGACAAAGTGATGGAGGGCATGGCCGAGTGGCAGAACCGGCCGCTCGACCGCGTCTATCCGGTCCTGTTCGTTGATGCCATCAACGTCAAGATCAGGGACGGGCAGGTCGTGAACCGTCCGGTCTACGTGGTGATGGCGGTGACCGTGGGCGGCACCCGCGACATCCTCGGCATCTGGGCCGGCGACGGTGGCGAGGGTGCGAAGTACTGGCTGCACGTGTTCACCGAGCTGAAGAACCGCGGCCTGGACGACGTGCTGATGCTGGTCTGCGACGGACTCAAGGGTCTTCCCGAGGCCGCGGAGGCCGTCTGGCCTCGCACGATTGTCCAGACGTGTGTGGTTCACCTGCTGCGGAACTCGTTCCGATATGCCGCCCGTCAGGACTGGGACAAGGTCGCCAAGGCCCTCAAGCCCGTCTACACGGCACCCAGTGAGGACGCGGCGACGGAGCGGTTCGGGGAGTTCCAGGAAGCGTGGGGCCGGAAGTATCCGGCGATCGTGAAGCTGTGGTCGGACGCCTGGGCGGAGTTCGTGCCCTTCCTCTCCTTCGACGTCGAGATCCGCAAGGTCATCTGCAGCACGAACGCGATCGAGAGCGTTAACGCCCGCATCCGCAAGGCCGTCCGCGCCCGCGGACACTTCCCCAACGAGGCCGCAGCCCTCAAGTGCATCCACATGGCGCTGATGAGCCTGGACCCGACGGGGAAGGGCCGCAAGCGGTGGACCATGCGCTGGAAGGCACCACTCAACGCGTTCCAGATCGCCTTCGAGGGCCGCCTGACCCCGAGCAACAACTGACCACTCAACAACCAAGATCAGCCGCTAAATTGACACACCCCCGGCCGGGTGTAGGTCAGTCAGACCAACCAAAAACCTTTAGGCAAAAATGCCTAAATCATGATAAACCCCGCAGGGTGGCCATGCTCTCCGGTCCGTGGCCGGTGCGGACTTTCGAGGCGTCCTCGGTGAAGGTGGTGTCGTGGACGAAGTGGAGCTGGTTCTCGAGGGTCCACTTCGAGCGCACGATCATCGCGAGATGTTCGGGGGACGCCTGGCGGCTGGTGAGATCGGTCAGCACGTAGACCGTCTCGCGGTGCGTTTGCCGGTCTTCACACAGGTCCGATGGCGCGCCGGTGCCGCGGATCGGCCGTGGTCAGTCGCTGCGGCGCTCCCGGCAGTGCGCGGTGCTGACGCGAGGGCGACTTGATCAGGCAGACGCTGGCAGACTGACGACACATCGAAGCTCCGGTTCGGCAGGGCGACTTAAGAGGTCACCCGCTCCAACCGGAGCTTCGATGTGTACGAGAAGGGTCGACCAGCTGTCGTCAACCGCTGTGACCTGCAACTTCGCAGCGGCACCAGGACTTTGAATCAGCCCTGGAGCGACAAAGGTGGTATGCCGACCGATTGTCACGTACGGACCTGCAGGAGCCCGCGTGAGATTCTCTCGGGCTGCTTGACCGATACTCATCGAAACTTTAGAAACTACGAAAGCAATAGAGGTTATTCTCATGAACGAGAGACTGTCTCAGCCTGCAAGCGATGACGATATCACTCCGGAGGAGCTACACGCTGCAAATGCGGTGATTTTCCTAAACGGCCTAAAGACAAATAAGGACCTCAAGGGAAAATGGGAGGCGAAGCTAGCTAAAGCGCGAGACCCCAAGATTAATAAAGATGACAAAATTGCCCTCCTCGATAACTTCCTTGCTAAATATAACACAACAGCCGAGGATGTTCTCAGGCTGCTCAAAGAGCAATGGTGGATTGACTACGTTAATGCCTCCAAGCCCAACCTGCAATCAGATCGTTTCGTGCAGGATGTGATCCAAGATACAGCCCTGTATAAAAAGTATCAAGCATTGGCAACCGCTGGAGATATGCCTGCTATGGATCAGTGGCTGCAAGGGAAAGGGTATGACTGCACTACTGAGCAAGTAGTTGCTTCTTTCCAGAAGATGCGAAATCAGAAGCTCGTCTTCTGGACCGGTCTATATGGGCAGACCGCTCTTACTCTTCAAAAAACTAACGGAGACGGTTCCAAGGGCGCCAGCCCAGCCGAGGGGGAAAAATCCGCCGCCACTTCGTCAGCCTTACCGAAGTTCGGCCCACCACTTCTCGTCAATCTCAAGAAGGTAAGCATCGGACTGACAGAGCTAATCGACATTGACTATTCTGCTGGCACGCTTAAATGGGAGGGTGGGGCAGGTTCTCTCAATGATTTTTCTGGAAATATAGTATTCAGTCAAGTGAATCAACCCGAAGGTTCGAGTGCGGATGACTATTCTGGACCTATATTTTCAGGCACCATCACATTGCCGGATGACATCACAGATGATATTACCTCGGGTGTAACATACAAGAAAGGTACGTACAGCTACATCGGCAGAGTAGGGGAGATGCCGGACGATCCGGATGGACACTCCCTCCCCCCTTCCGTTACGCCACAGCAGAAGGATACCGTACAGCAGGTATTCTTCTGGGTCGGCGGGTTGGTAGGTCTTGGATTCGGAATCCAGATGCTGATTACCGTCTTCAAGGGTGGCGTTGGCTGGACAAGGGAAATGCTTGATCGATTTAAGAAGCGCGCCGATAAAGAACTCAAAAACTCAGATGAAACCACGAAGAAGATCCCTGAAGACAAGATTCAAGAGACCGTGGACAGTCTTAAGGACCCTGCCAAAGTTAAGGACGAGGGGACAATCAGAGAACTTGAAAGGCAGATAAGCGAGGCTGGCGACCCCGAGGAGCAAGCGCGGCTACAGAAGCAGGTGACGGAGACTCGGAGAGAAATGGAAACCCAGAAGGAGGCCGAGGATGACTGGAAAGAGACGGAGGAAGATATCGGTCCTGGCGGTGAATACGAAAACGATCTTACTGATATCATGGAATGGTAGCCATGCCAATATATATGTGGACGAGTGATTCTGTGACAGAGTTCCCAGTTGTCGCTTAGCCTCGAAGTTTCGTGACGGTCCGCCGACGGAGTCGGTGGACCGTTTTCGTGCCGTGGGCTGAGGCTGTGAAGGCCGAAGACCCGAGTGTCGCCTCGGGATGGCGCCGGATTCCACTGCTCCGGGTGTTGGGGTGCTGTCGAAGGGAGGGGGAATTGGCTGGTCAGCCAGGGTCGGGCAGGTGGGTGAGCCGGTCGAGGGCTGCGGTGATGTGACCGGTCCAGGGCCAGTGCTGGGCCAGGCGGAGGGTTCGCCGACGGCCGGTGGTCACGAGCTGTCCGGCCGCGGCGAACAGGCGGAGCCGTATTCGGCGGGGCTCCCAGAGGCGGGCCTTGCCGGTCAGGGCGAGCATCGGCATCCAGGCCAGCAGGTCGAGAGCGATCTGCACGATCTCCAGCCAGATCCGGTTCTGGGCCGTGCGGTGCAGGGGCAGGTTGCGCAGGCCGGTGGCCCGGGCGGCGCGGATGCGGTCCTCGGCCCGGGCCCGCAGCCGGTGGCGGAGTTCGAGCTCGGCGATCGGCCGGCCCGAGGTACTGGTGGCGAAACAGGTCAGCCGCATGCCGTCCGCATCCGTGAGCCGCAACTGGGCCCCGGGGTGCGGCCGTTCCTTCCTGACGATCAGCCGCATGCCCTTCGGCCGGCCCTCCACGTCGCCGGTGAGTTCGGCGACCCAGGCGCCGTCGCGGATCTCGCCGCCGGTCTCGACGGCCGCCGTCCAGGCCGATGCCGGAACCTTCAGCACATGCTGGTGGACCTGCTCGGTGATCACCATGCCGACCGGGTAGGACAGCCACCGTCCCCGCTGAGCGAGCCAGGCGAGGAAGTCGTGAGTGCCGCCCGCGGAGTCGGTCCGGATCAACGTCCGACGCCCACGCCGGTACTTCTTCGGCAGCTGGGCCAAGGCCAGTTGAGCGGCGGCGATGTGGTCGGTGGCCGTGTTCGATCCCGCGTTGCCTGGTCTGAGCAGTGCCGCGACCGGTTCACCTGTGCCGCCCGGTCCGTGGTCGACGAACCCCATCAGCGGGTGGTGGCCGTAGGTTCGCTTCCACGTGGGTGCGGCGTCCTCCTTGTCCGAGTGTGCGATCACCAGCACCCCGTCGAGGTCCACGGTCACCGTCCCGCCCACGTCAGGCGCTTCCCGGTCGGCCAACCGCCAAACATGTCGGCGGACTTCAGCCCGCGCGGCACGGATGGCCCGCAGGGCGTTCTCCCCGGAAGCTGCGAGGGTGTCGATGAGGCGGGAGACCGTCGGGTCGGAGGCCACCGGCCCGAACACGGCCGGCTCGGCCCGCAGCATGGCGACATCCGCGAGGCAGTCCCCGCCCAGCGCGACCGCCAGGGCCACGTCCAGCAGGATCTTGCCCGGATCGTGCACTGCACGAGGCTTCCGCCACGGCGTCAGCGCCGCTGATATCGCGGCGTCCAAGCCGGCCTTGCGGACGGTCTCGACCAGCAGCACACCCCCGCCCTGCGAGACCACCGCCCGGCCGCCGCCCTCGACGCGGACACGCGGGTACGACCCGATACACTTCTCCACCTGGAGAGTGTTTCTTCCCGTGCAGCCAACAGGACCCTAGACAAGTCCCATCGTTGCAGGTCAGGAGCACTCTCCGCTTATTTGATCAAGCCTCGGACACCCCACCTCGCGAAAGCACGAGGCTAGAGGATGTCTCACGTGGTGGTGTGCTGATGTGCGGCATCATTGCCGGTTGTGGTGTCGATCGTCGCAGCGGTTGGTTCCTGATGGCCTATGGGAACTGGCTGCCCCGTTGCTGCCGTCGTTCAAAGTCCGTCCGCAGGGCGGCGGCACCGTTCCCTGCGATGAGCGGGCCGTGTTCACGGCGGTCGTGTATGCTTGACCAGTGCTTGCGCCTGGCGGCACCTACCTGAGGCGTTCAGTGTCTCGCCCGTGACCGCGCACCGCCGGTTCGCTGCGTGGACCGAGGCCGGCCTGTGGCGGCGACTGCACCGCGCGGTCCTGGACGAACTCGGGGCCCGCGGTGAGTGGACTGGGCCTCGGCGATCGTCGACGCGGCCTCGGTCCGGGCGAAAGGGGGGTGCGCTGACCGGGCCGAATCCGGTCGATCGCAGCAACAAGGGCAGCAAGCTGCACGTGCTGTCCGAGGCCCAGGGCATCACCCTGGCCGTGGCGATATCGGCCGCAAACACGAACAACATCCTGGCTCTCAAGCCGCTGATCCGCGCGATATCCCCCGTCCGCTCCCTGACCGGGCCGCGCCGGCGCCGCCCGGTCAAGCTCCGTGCGGACAAGTCTACTTCTCTGCCGAGAACCTGGCCTGGCTCCGCGAGCGCGGACTCATCCCGCGCATCGCACGCCCGGGGATCGAATCGAGCGAACGGCTCGGCCGCCATCGCTGGAAGATCGAACGGTCGACTGCCTGGCTGTTCGGCTACCGCCGCCTTGAGCCTTTTCAGTTCGGCCACTGATGGGTGTGTCAATTTAGCGGCTGATCTTGGTTGTTGAGTGGTCAGTTGTTGCTCGGGGTCAGGCGGCCCTCGAAGGCGATCTGGAACGCGTTGAGTGGTGCCTTCCAGCGCATGGTCCACCGCTTGCGGCCCTTCCCCGTCGGGTCCAGGCTCATCAGCGCCATGTGGATGCACTTGAGGGCTGCGGCCTCGTTGGGGAAGTGTCCGCGCCCGCGGACACTTACCCATCGACGCCGCAGCCCTCAAGTGCATCCACATGGCGCTGATGATCCTGGACCCGACGGGCAACCGCCTCAAGCGGTGGACCATGCGCTGGCAG